>CANLKN010000030.1 GCA_947491475.1 Akkermansiaceae bacterium
ATGCGCATCGTGTTGGAAAGATTGTCAAGCGGCATGCCGCGGTCCCGCGTGTAATATCCCACCGCCGCGTTTTCCGGGTCCCAGCCGTCACCTGATGAAGAAACCAGGCGGCGGGTGAATTCATCCCACGGCATGTTGTCCGCCATCGCCTTGCGCACCCAGTGGCGATATGGCTCATTGCTGGCAGTGGAATTGACGCGACCATCCGTCACGCGCAACAGATCGAAGGCCCAATTCGCCATGTGACTGGAATATCCCTGGGAATCGAGAAGATATGCCACCAATTGCTCGCGCTTCTGTGGATCGTCAATTTCCAGAAACGCCAGCGATTCCTCCGAGGTCGGAATCCGCCCGATCGAAACAAGGAAAGCCCGGCGCATGAAGGTGGCATCGTCGGTGACTGGCGGCACCGGAAGGTTCTTGCTGCGGTAAAACGACGCTACGTGCCGATCGATTCGCAGCGCCGCATCCTTCAACGCCGCCAATTCCTGCGCCGCCGGAGAAGCTCCAACCGAAGCGCCCAGAGCAAGCATCATCATTGTAGAAAACCTTTTCATAAATTCCTAGATACCTGAACAAACTAGGAAGACATCAGAGCCTGTCAACACCCGGATTCACGCCGCGGGTCCCGTGGTGCGGGAGGCGTCTTTGAAGTCCCATAATGCCAAGCGTCTTGCGCAAAGCCCCGCCATCGTTCATGAGTTGTGCATGGACCGCGAGGACATGACGCTCGATCAAAGGTTGCGCCAGGAAATCCTGCTGGCACGGGAGCGTGTCTATCGTTTCGGCAAGCCCACTCCGCTCGAAAAACTCGAACTGACCGGCCCGGGCCCGGAAATCTGGGTGAAACGCGAGGATCTCTCCGCCGTGAAATCCTACAAATGGCGCGGTGCCTGCAACCGCATGGCCACCCTCACACCCGGCGAAGCGAAACGCGGCGTGGTCACCGCCTCCGCCGGAAACCATGCCCAAGGCGTGGCGCTCGCCGCCAATACCCTCGGCATCCGCGCACGCATCCACATGCCACGCTCCACACCCAAGGTGAAACAATCCGCAGTAATCCAGCATGGCGGGGAGTTGGTGGAAATCCTTCTTTCGGGCGATAGTTATGACGATGCGCTGAAGGCCGCGCGCGAAGATCAGGCGCTCTCCGGCGCGGTTTACATCCATGCCTACGACGATCTCCTGGTGATGGCAGGCCAGGGCACGCTGGCCGATGAGATCATCTTGTCGGGCCACGGGCCGTTTGATGCTGCCTTTCTCCAGATCGGCGGCGGCGGCCTCGCGGCAGGTGTTTCCTCCTGGCTCAAAACCTATTGGCCGGATATCGCCATCACCGGTGTCGAAGGCACCGGCCAGGCATCGATGAAAGCCGCGCTCGATACAGGCAAACCCGTGGCGCTTGAGCAGATGGACCTGTTCTGCGACGGCACGGCTGTTAGAAAAGCAGGCGATCTGCCGTTCGAAATCTGTCGCCACACGCTCGGCGGTATCGAAACCGTCACCAATGCCGAGGTCTGCCATGCGATGCGCGTGTTATGGGAGGGCCTGCGCTGCATCTCCGAGCCCTCCGGTGCCATGGGGCTCGCCGCCGTGCTCAAGCACCGTGAAAACCTCATCGGCAAGCGCGTGTTGGTGGTGCTTTGCGGAGCCAATATCGATTTCCTGCAAATCGGTCTCGTCGCCCAGTCCGTGGGGGCCGCAAATCAGGTCAGCCGCACCCTGCGCGTGCGAATCTCCGAACAGCCCGGAACGATGCTCGAACTGTTGGACTCCTGCTTCGCGGGTATCAACATCGCGGATTTTCAGTATGGAAAAACCAGTGAATCGGATGCCTGGCCGGTTTTCACGCTCAGCTCCGACGATCCGGCCGGCCTCGACCAAGTTGCCTCCAAACTCAACGCTGGCGGCTACGACTGGCAGGAACTCACCACCGCGGAGGATGTCAATTTCCGCGTCATCCCGCTGCGCGCGGATCTGCTCAAAAATCCGGTCTTTCTGCGCCTCGACTTCTACGAGCGCCCCGGTGCCCTGCACGCATTCCTGGACAAACGGGTGCGCGGCAATGCAATCCTTTGTTATTTCAACTACCGCCAATCCGGCGAACGCATCGGCCGCGCGCTCATCGGCCTGGATTTCCCTTCACCATTCGAACGTGATGCCATGATGATGGCCATCCCATCACACGGCGAAGGCTACCGGCTATGCGAAAGACTCGACGCGCCAACCTGCGCGCGCCTCACCGGCAGGATCTGCTGAGCGCATCAAACTTCCAGCCCCGCCGGCCGCGGCCGTTATCTAACAAAAGTGGCATGGGTGGAATTCAGCCACCAGCCATGAGAAAACATTTAAATCCAAACACGGAACCCGTATCCTGCCCCGTATATGCTGCTCTATCTCCATATCCCGTTCTGTCACCGGATTTGTCCTTACTGTTCGTTTTTCAAACACACGCCGGGTGACACACCGATTGGAGCGTTCATCGACGCGCTGGCGGATGAGGCACGACAACGCATCACCAGTCCGGCACGCACCGTCTATCTGGGCGGTGGCACGCCCAGCATGCTTTCTCCACGGCATCTCGAGCGTTTGTTCGCCGTGCTGCATGAATTGATCGATTTCACGAAACTCGATGAAGTCACGCTGGAAGCCAACCCCGCGACCTTCGATGTGCGCAAAGCGCGGTTGTTGCGCGATCTCGGCGTGTCCCGCGTTTCGCTGGGCATCCAGTCGTTTGCGCCGCATGTCCTGCAAACGCTTGGCCGTGAGCACACAGTGGAGCAGGCGTCCGAAGCGGTGGCCATTCTCCGCGAAGCGGGGATTCCGCAGGTGAACATCGATCTCATGTTCTCCATTCCCGGACAGACGCAGGCGGATTGGGAAGCCACGCTCCGCCATGCCGTCTTGTTGGCACCGGACCACATCTCCGCCTACAATCTCACTTACGAGGAGGACACCGCGTTTTTCGAATCGCTGCGGCGCGGGGAAGTGCGGGAAAACGAGGACTCCGACGCGCAGTTCTTCGAATTGGCGGATGATTATCTAACAAGCGAGGGCTTCGATCATTACGAGACCTCAAACTATGCAAAACCCGGGATGCGCTCGACTCACAACGCTGGCTATTGGCACGGCGAAGACTACCTCGGCCTCGGCCCGTCCGCCGTTTCCACTTTCGGCCACGAGCGATCGAAAAACGTCGCGGACACCGCCGCCTATCTCACCCGAATCCGGGCGCTTGGCCATGCTATCGAGGAAGCGGAGACGCTTGATGAAGAAGCCCGGCGCATCGAGCGCATCGCGCTGGGCCTGCGCACCTCGTCTGGCATTCCGCTCTCACTGCTCGCCGGGGATGCCCGCAGGCGTGCGGTCATGCTTGAGGAGGAAGGCCTGGCCCGCATCGTGGGAGATCGCGTGGTTCTCGCAGGGCGTGGCAGGGCGCTGGTGGATCCCATCGCGGCGGAGTTGCTATGAAATGATCATGCGAATCCTTTGATTGATGGCAGCCGGAATTCCGCTAGGTTACAGCCATGGCAGGCGCGTTCAACACAAACAAACGCCGAAGGTCGCTTCTCTCGTGGTTCGGCATTCGGGATGTTTTCTATCTGGCTGTGCTTGTGCTCGTGTGGCTGGCATCCGGCTTTACCGGCAAGGTGAAGCGCGGCCTTAAGGAAATTTTTGCTCCGGAACCGGTGGTGATCACTGCGGATGAGGAGGACATCCGCCGCCAGATCGAATCGCGGCTGCGTGCCGAGATGGAGGAACAACTCGATAGGGAAATCGAGGCCATGAAAATGGCCGCCGCCGAAAAAGAGGCTGCGGAAGCGGCGGATGCGATGAAACCCGAACCGGCAATCGAGCTGACGCCCGACTCGGTCACCGACGTGCGCAAGTTGCGTTCCGGAATTCCATTCAAGAGCGAGGTGAAATTCGACAAGGGTGGCATCGCCTCGGTGGAGCGTGTGGATGATGATAGCTACACCGCATTCTATCAACTCTCACTGCGCGTGCCCACACCGGCCAAAACGATGGCTGAACTCGAAAAAACCAGCCCGGACCTCGCTAAAATCCTGCCGGGGCTTCCGGCGCTGATCGGCAAGGCGGAGGTTTCCCCGTGGTTCCACAAGCTCTATGAGAACAAAGTCGCCCGCATTCGACGCGACGCGCATTCGCTCAACGAGCTGCTCACCAAGCACAACGTCTATGACTGCGAGACCATCCTGAATCTCCGCACTCCGGCAGGGCGGCCCGTGTTCTTCATGCAGGCCGAGATGGATGTGGTTTCAGACGGTTCGGACGGCGACCGCCTGCCGGTGATGCCCGATGCCATCGTCAACTCCACCCATTATCAGCCGTTCACGAGTTATGGCTGGAAAAAAAGCGGCCCCACCCCCAATCCGATGGTCGCCGGCTGGGAAAAGCGCCTCGCCGGCGGCGAGCGCGAGCTCGCCGATCCCGCGACCACTGCCGAGCGCAAGGCATGGTTGCGCGACCGCATCACCTATCTCAAACGCGGCATCGACGACCTCAAGGCCCGCAGTTTCCTCATCGCCGAGTATGATCCCTTCATCGTCATCCCGGTCAACCTGCTCACCTCGCGCGACACCTTCGCACCCAAGGTCGGCGACTACGCTGTGGTTGTTCATGAAGGGAAAATCTATCCGGGCATCGTCGGCGATGGCGGGCCTACTTTCAAGGTGGGAGAGGCATCGCTGCGGATGGCTAGGGAGATCAACGAGAAATCATCTCCCTACAGCCGGCCGGTGTCCGATCTCAAGGTGAGTTATCTCGTTTTTCCAGGCAGCCGGAATCCCGAGCGGGGGCCGCCGGATTTCGTCCAATGGCGCGACCGCTGCGCCGAGTTGTTAGGAGAAATCGGCGGACTCGGCGAGGGTTTCAAACTTCATGTGTGGGAGGATCTGCTCAAGAAACCCGAGCCGCCGCCAGAATCTCAAGCGCCGGCTGCGGATGCGCAACCAGATACTCCTTGATGCGGGGAGGATGGCGCGCCGGAGCATTAAGGCTTCCGTGCCCTTACAAGAATGGATTTGCCCGGCGTTCCTCGCCCAAAGTGGTGGCCGGGCCGTGACCTGGCATCAACACAGTGGCATCCGGCAACGGGGCCAGTGCCTGGCGCAGATGGAGCAGCGCCTGCTGATAAGTCGCAGGCGCGGCGCAACCGCCGATCGATCCGGCAAACAAGGCATCGCCGGTGACAAGCGCCGGGACTTCTAGCCCTTCAATCAGGAAACCCAATGCCGGCGTGAAGTGCCCCGAGAGTTCCACCGCGCGAATGATCAGTGGCCCGCAAAACACGGTGGCTCCGGGCTTCATGGCGATGGTGCCCGGGATGTGAGTCGCATGGACCGGCACGTCATTTTTCAAAAGGTGGTCGAGCCCGCCGATGTGATCGCGGTGGCCGTGGGTGATGAAGGCGCGGTCCGGCAAACGTCTGCCGCTGGGATCAAAGGCATGGAGCAAATCACCCACCGAGCATCCCGCATCGAACAAGACCGCTTCATTTCCCGCGTCCAAGCGCCATGCATTCACCTGTTCCTTGCCGAATGGCAGATCGAGCCGCCGGATTTGCGGCAACGCCAGCGGCCGGGGCTGATAGTCGGCATGCGCGGCGAAGGCTTCCGGGTTGAGGCCAAGCACCGGGGCCAGGCGGCGGGCGGTTTCAGCGCAAAAAGTGCCGCGCAGGAATGCGAGCACCGAGTGTTCCGTGATGCCGGCCTGCGCTGCGGCCTGGGCCGGTGCGAGCTGATGCCCGGCAAGGGCCTTGCGCAGCACATAGGTAAAATCGTCTTCAAGCATGATATGAGATTGTAGCGGCGGTCTATGACCGTCGAAGCGAATGAGAAGCAATGTAGCGGCGGTCTATGACCGTCGAAGCCAATGATCCGCGCAAAACTTCTTCATGATCTTCTCTGCCGCGGAGCCAATTAGCGACCGCTACAGGCATATCAGCGCATGCGGTAGTAGCCGTCCGGATTGTAGAGGAAATAGACATCCTTGGGATCGAGGCGCGGCAGCCAGGCGTATGGCCTGCCATCGCTATCAATTTCCTCGGTGGGGGCGCCGGGGCGGCTGATGGATGGCGCGGTGGAAGGGCTGGCGCTGGCAGCCATGTCCGGGTTCCTGGTGAAGGAGGTTTCATCCACGCCCTGCACGATGTGATTCACCCACTTTAGCTTCTGCGCGTCTTCGCCGAACTCATTCCAGTCGCCACTCGTCGAGCGGGCATACATGCGCTTGATGAGTTCATCGGTGGTGATGCCCATTTTATCGGCGATGGGAGTGCCGAAGCGGAACCACCAACGCTGGCATTCCTCATGAAACTCACGCTGCTGGGTAAGGTTCATCTGGCCCATGACCTGAGCGCTGATCTGGTGGTGGAGGATCACGGCGTTCGGATAAGCATAGGATTCCTTGGCCAGAGTGGTGATGGCGGCGGCCATCGATGCGGCGAAGGATTTGACGACCACGTGCACCGGCGCATCGCTGGACTCCATGGATTTGAGAATGCGGTATCCGGCCATCACCGAGCCACCCGGCGAGGAATCGATGACGATAAAAATCGGCAACTCCCGGTCCATGTTGTTCCAGTAGTCGATGCGATTGGTGATGAAGTCGGCAGTGGCGGGAGTGATCATGCCGTTAAGCGGAATGCGGCGGTCGGATATGACCAGCGTGCCATCTTCGCGCAGCGGGTTTTTCAAATAGACGGGTTCCGAATCGGCATAACTCTTGCGTTTTTCCGCAGTTTCAAAACGCGTGATTTCACCCTGCAGGCGGGTGATTTCGAGTGAGGATTCGGTCTGAGCCAACTTGAGTTGGTTGCCGATTTTTTCCGCACGGACCTTGGCGAGCTCGTTTTCACGCAGCAGGCGTTCGCGCTCGGATTCCAGCTCGGAGAGTTCTTTTTTGAGAGCCGCCTGACGCGCGGCCTCTTCGAGCGCAAGCCGCTCGGTCATGAGTTCGCGCTCCAGTTTGAGGCGGGTGACCTCAGCCCGCATTTCGTTGGTCCCCTTGGTGAGGCGCTCGGCTTCAAGCTTGTTATCAATGGAGAGCGCCTCCTGCTCCTTGCGCTTGGCCGCAAGCTCGGGATCTTCGGGTTTTGCCGCTTCAGCGACTTTGGCGGCTTCGGCGATCTCCTCAGGTTTGGCGGTTTCGGCGGATTCTTTGGCGGGTGACCATGCCGCGAGGGCGAGGCTTAACAGAATGGCAGGTGTGTGAATCGGTTTCATTGGCGGTTGCTGAAAGAAAACGAAGCCGGGGAGCGAAATCATTCAACGAAAATTTCCGGAGACCCGGCAGATAGGCATTTTTCGTCGTTTTACAGATTCCAGATTGCCTGAGGCCGATTCCAGCGATAGCTATGCAGCCATCATTTCCCACCAAACCCAATGAAAACCATCATCTCGATCCTGATAGCGGCGGCATGCGCATCGCAGGCCATTGCGCAGAACGCGAATCCCACATCCACCTCCGGTGCGGAGGTGCTCTACCGCCAGGGACTTGCCGCGGAAAAAGCGGGCGACCCCACCGCGGCGCGCAGTGCTTACGCCGAAGCACTGCGCATGCATCCGGGGCACGCGAATGCCCGCTACCGTCTCGGGGAGCTCAAAATCCACGGGCCAGTCATCGCCGCCAAAGGCCGGGAAGCGAAGTTCGGAGCGGTGATCGTCCCGGAATTCAGGGTCGATGAAGCATCCCTCGGAGAGTGCCTGGACGCACTCGCCAAAATTGTAAGCAAGGAATCCAAGGATGAGGTGAGTCCGAACTTCATCATGCAGGATCCCAAAGAGCAGCTCGCGGAGGCCAAGATCTCACTCAATTTGAAAGCGGTGCCCGCCAGTGCGGTTCTCAGATACCTGCTCGACCAATCCTCGGCCAAGGCCCGCTTCGACGAGCACGCGATCGTGGTTGCGCCGAAGTGAACCTCACAACGCTCGGATCATCCGCGCTTCAGTGATGGTTTTGTAGCGTGTTTCGAATAGGAAACCTTCCACAATATCAGCCCGTGCGCCGGGGCGTTCATGCCACGCGTCTGCGTGGAGTTTTTGTCTAACAATTTTTTCACATTCTCCGGGCTATTCATACCGCGGCCGCAGCGCACCAAGGTGCCGACAATGCCGCGGCACATTTTGTAGAGGAATCCGTCGCCTTGGAGAATGAAGGTGAGGAGCGGCCCATCGGCGCGGATTTCACAGTGCGTCAAGGTGCGGGTTGAGTCGTTTAGAATGCCATCGCGCCGCGAGGTAAAAGCGCGGAAATCATGCCGTCCCGTGAGATTTGCGGCGGCCTCGCGCATGGTGGCAAGATCGAGCGCTTGCGGCACATGCCATGCCTGCGGCTGGAGCAGGGGATTCATCACCGGTGCGTTCCATACCTGATAGCGATATTGCTTGGAGGTCGCGCCGAAGCGGGCGTGAAAGGCATGGCAGGTGCGCGCTGCGGTGAGAATGCGTATTTCCTGTGGCAGGCGGGCATTGAGGGCGGCCGCCAAACGCCGTGCCGGAATGCGGTTTTCGGCGGCGGGCACATCGAAGTGAGCCACCATCCCCAGCGCGTGGACGCCGGAATCCGTGCGGCTTGACCCGACAAGTTGAGGCGCCGACGGAAACAATCCCGCCAGCGCCTTTTGAATGTGATCCGAGACTCCCTTGCCGGAGCGGCCGGCATGCCAGCCGTGGAATGCAGTGCCGTCGAAGGCGATGGTGAGTTTGAACCGCGGATCGGCCGATGGATGGCAGTCGCTCAACCTGCGAAGTTGGCAGCCACCACGTCCCAGTTCACCACGCTCCAAAACGCGGCGATGTAGTCCGGGCGGCGGTTCTGATAGTTGAGATAATAGGCGTGCTCCCAGACATCGAGGCCGAGGATTGGCTTGCCGTCACAACCGGCCACTGCGGCACCCATGCACGGGCAGTCCTGATTGGCGGTGGAGCAAACGCCGAGCGAGCCGTCGTCCTTTTTCACCAGCCATGCCCAGCCCGACCCGAAGCGGGTGGCACCGGCTTTGGCGAAGGCTTCCTTGAAGGCGTCGAAAGAGCCGAAAGCCTTGTCGATGGCGGCCGCGAGATCGCCAGACGGGGCTTTGGCACCGCCGGGAGCGATGACTTTCCAGAAAAACGCGTGGTTGGCGTGGCCGCCGGCGTTATTGCGCACGGCCATGCGGATGTCATCCGGCACGGAGGCGAGGTCGCCGATGAGTTCGCAGATCGACTTGGCTTCGAGGTCGGCCTTGCCGGCGATGGCGTTGTTGAGATTGGTGATGTATGCCTGATGGTGCTTCGAGTGGTGAATTTCCATCGTGCGGGCGTCGATGTGGGGCTCAAGCGCGTCGTAGGCGTATCCGAGTTCGGGTAGAGTGTGGGCCATGGTAATTAGGGGAGTTTGGTTTGCTTCGCGCCGGGTGATCCGATAATGAACGGCCGCCCGGCGACGCCGCTTAGCAAACCGAGCTTTGCCCCACCCGCAAGAGAAATTCCACATGCAGCCTGAACTCGCCCCTTACCTCCCGGAAATTATTACCGCCCTGATAGCCCTGTTTGTTGGCTGGTTGTTCACGCGTCTAGTGGCCTCCAGCAAGATTGCCGCCGTCAGCGAGCGGCTCAAGGCGGAGGAGCGGCGCTCTGCGGAAATCGAGGCCCGCCTTGCCCAGATGACCGCCGAGGCCGGGCACAACGAGAACGAGGCCCAGGCATTCCGCAACCAACTCGGAGAACTGCGAGCCCGCCTCGAGGCCGAACTCAAGGCTGCCGCCGAAAAACAGGCGCTGCTTGAGCGCTCCGAGGTCAAGCTTTCCGACACCTTCAAGGCGCTCTCCGCCGACGCGCTGCGCGTTTCCTCCGAGCAGTTTCTCCAACTCGCCAAGGCCTCCCTCTCCGCCCAGACCGAGGAAGCCAAGGGCGAGATCGAAAAACGCAAGGTCGCGATCGAAAATCTCGTCAAACCCGTGGCCGATTCGCTCGGGAAATTTGAAATCCGCATCGGCGAAATCGAGAAACTCCGCGAGGGAGCCTACGCCGAACTCAAGGAACAGGTCCGCTCCCTCGGCGAAGGCCAGCTCGGCCTCCAGCGCGAGACCGCCTCGCTCGTCAAAGCGCTGCGCCAGCCGACCGGCCGCGGCCAGTGGGGCGAAATGCAGCTCCGCCGCGTCGTCGAACTCGCCGGCATGCAGGAGCATTGTGATTTCGAAACCCAGCACAGCACGACCAACGAGGATGGCAGGAAACTCCGGCCGGACTTGGTGGTTAGACTGCCCGGCGGGAAATCCATCGTCGTCGATTCCAAGACGCCGATGGATGGCTACCTCGACGCGCTTGAAGCCACCGATGAGGCGAAGCGCGAGGAAGCGCTGCTGCGTCACGCCCGCCAGGTGCGCACGCACATTCAGCAGCTTTCCTCGAAGAACTACACCGCGCAGTTTGCCCACGCACCGGAGTTCACCGTGTTGTTTCTACCGAGCGAGTCGTTCTTTTCCGCCGCGCTGCAAAGCGACCCCGGCCTGATCGAACGCGGAGTCGATCAAGGAGTGATCCTCGCCACTCCCACCACCTTGATCGCGTTGTTGCGCGCCGTGGCCTACGGTTGGCGGCAGGAGGCTGTCGCTGAGAATGCCCGCGAAATTTCCGCGCTCGGCCGCACCTTGCACGAGCGGCTTGCAAAGCTGGCCGAACATTTCACCAAACTCGGGCGCTCGCTGGGCAACGCTGTGGACAATTACAACAGCGCGGTAGGCACGCTCGAGACACGCGTTCTAACAACCGCCCGCAAGTTCGAGGACCTCAAGGCCACCGCCGAAGGGGCCGCCCTGCCACTGCTAGAGCCGGTGGACAAACAAGCTCGCACCTTGCAAGCCGGCGCTGCCGCATTGGAGCCAGCGGATGATTTCACCTTCGTCCCCGATCCCCCCGCCAGTGCGCAAGGTGCCGCTGCCGACCTCCGCTCGGCACTGGGGTGAGTGGCAGCGCGTTTGCTCAGCGCTTCGCATTCACCATTGGTTTTTTGTCGTGCAAGCTTCGGGATTGGCGGGCGGGTTTTTATCGTTTAGAAACCGCGGCAATGGAAACGCAGCATTCGGATGGCGTGAAAATCGCGGACTTAACGGGTCATGCATTGATCGGAGAAGGCGGCTGCGGCGCGGTATTCAGCGTGGAGAATGAGAGAGGCGAGCGGCTTGCCCTCAAAATGTTCGACGAGTCGGCTGTCAACCGCGTGTTGCTGGAGAAAATGACGCGGCGTTTGGAGGTCGGTGGCTGGCCGGAACGGGTGATGCCCGTAATCGCCGGGGACTACCACGCTGCGGCGGCTTTCCGCGTCATGCCGCTGATGGCGGATGGCGGGGAAGGGGACAATCCAAGGCCGCGCTCGTTGCAGCACCGACTCGACGAACATCCGGGCCTGGATACCTGGAAGCTCGTCAAGGCTGTGGCACGCGCGCTGGCAGCCATGCACTCGCGGCGCGTTCCACATGGCAACCTCAAGCCCGGCAATGTCTTTTTTTGCAAAGACGGCGAGCCTTTGCTGACCGATTGGACGCTGGGTAACATGCCTGACGTCAAGAATTTCGCGTTCACCGACGCGGTGCTCTATCAGCCCCCGGAACAACTCCGGCATGTTGATCGCTATCCGGATGGAGGTTGCTATGGCTGGGATGTGTTTGCCTTCGGCGTTCTGGCGTTCCGGATTCTAACAGGAAATTTTCCGCGCTGCGATGATAGCTTTTCACGGGTGGCACCGCCGCAGGGTGAGACGCGCCGCGAAGGACTGCGCGCGGATCTTAACAAAATCGCCGCCAATTTGGAAGCGCATGCGGAGATCAACTGGCCGGATGCGGAATGCAGTCAGCTTGAGAGCGACATGCGTGGGTGGATCGGCCGTTGTCTGGTGTTGGATCCGGCAAAGCGCCCGCATGACATGATCGAAGTGGCGGCAGGCCTTGATTTGGTGGAGGAAAAATCCGCCGCAGACCAAGAGCGCCGCGACCTCATGAACCGCGAGCGGCACAGCGCGCGGCGTGGGTGGCGGGCGGTTTCCGGCATGGCCGCAGTGCTGGTTATCGCTTTGGTGACGGCAGGGCTGTGGTATTCCGACCGCACGCGGCATGCCGGTGAATCGCAGGCTCTCAAAGCGGCAACCGAGTCGGCGTTGGAACAGCAGCGCGCAGGGGAGGAGCGGGCTTTGCTTGCCGAGGAAGCGCTGGCCTACGAGCGCAAGACATGGCTGGCCCGTCTGGAGGGCTCACTCGAAACGAGCGATCTGTTGTTTGCATGGGCGATGCAACAGGGAAACCGCAGGCTGCCCCCGCTGGATGGTCGCGAGCAACAGCTCACACACTTGGAAAGCCGCTTCGAGAAATTTCTCACAGATACCGCCGGGGAGCCGGATATGGTGGCAGAGCGTGCCCGCGTAAGAATGCAACTCGCTGAGATTTCGCTCGCCACCGGTGCGGCTGGGACCGCGGCCAGTCGTCTCGATGAAGCATTCAAAATCTGGGACGCACTGCCACAGGATGCCGGCTTCAAACTCCGCGTGGCCACCAACTCACTATGGCTTGCCCTGCTCAAACAAGCGGCTGGCGATGTGCAAACAGCGGCCTGTTTTGACGCCGCCCGCAAAGCTCTCGCCGCAGTGCCGCGCGCGGAGGTGGATGCAGACCGCTTGGACCACCTGCTTGCCACGTTGGATTTTCACGAGGCAAAACTGCTCGCCGCCAGAGGTGATGAAACCAAGGCGCTTGAGCAGTTGATGCGGGCCAGCCAGACGCTCAACCGCATCTCCGACCGGCGGCCGGCCGCCGCCATCCTGCGATCCGAACTGGCATCCTGCCACTTCGCCAGCGCATCCCTTTTCGATGGTGCGGGAAAACCCGGAGACGCCAATGAAATGCGCAAGCTCGCCATCACGGAGCTCAAGAAACTACTCGGGGAAAATCCTGCGGATCCCACACTCCAGTCCGAGCTCGCCGCCTGCTATGGAGCGATGGCCGAGTCCGCCATGCTGGCGGGCGATGTTTCAACAGCCGAGTCGCTCTCGCTCGAAGCGATGAAACTTTTGGAACAACTGCTTGCGTCACAACCAGACCATCTGGATGCCACTTCGCGCAAGGCGGCCCAGCTTGGGTTGCGCGCCGTCATTCTGCAGGACCGCGGGCAGGCCGCCGAGGCCATGCGGACTTTGGACGAAGCCATCCGCATGCTTGAAGCACTGCGAACCTCTGCGCCGGGCGATGCCATGGTTGCCTACCGCCTCGCCCAGCTCTGGTGGCAGAAGGGCCGCATCGGCGGCTCAAACGGAGGACGCGATGAGGGAATCGCGCTGCTTGGCCGCGCCAGTGACCTGTTAGACAGCCTGCTGGCTGCGCCACAGTCCAACGGTCCGCTGCCCGGCCAACTGCGGCGCACCAGTGCCTATCTGGCCGGCGATCTCGGCCATGCCCTGCAACTCGCCAACCGCAGGAAAGATGCCGCACGTGCTTTCAAAACGGCAGTTTCCCTGTGGGAGGAGTTGCTCAAATCGCTCCCGCAAAACGCGGAATACCAGGAAGGCCTTTCATGGAGCCGCAAGCGGCTGGAGGATTTGAAGTGATCACCCCTTGGAGACCGGGGCTCTCGATGAATGAGATGATAACAAACCAAAGTGAATCTGCGCGTTCATCATGAAAACTGAGGCTCCCGGGATGACCCGGCATCCCATCAGCCATCGATGTCGCTGGAACCGGTGTCGGCGGCTTTCCGGACATGTCGGCCATAGACGTATTCGAAAATCGGTGTGGCCATGAGCGTGGTGACGATGGCCATCACCACCAGAATGGCGAACAACTCGCGGCCGATGATGCCCATTTGCAGGCCGATGTTGATGATGATGAGTTCCATCAGCCCGCGGGAATTCATCAGCGCGCCGACGGCGAGAGACGTGCGGTTGTCCTCACCGTGAAGGCGCGCAGCGGCCCAGCAGGCGACGCCCTTGCCTAGGATTGAAATGATGAGCACCACGACTGCGATCAGCAGGATCTGCGGCTGGAGCATCACCTCGAGCCGCGTGTTCAATCCGGAAAACGTGAAGAACATCGGCAACAGGAAGACCACCGTGAAAGGTTCGAGCTTGCGGGTGAGGCCCTCGGTGAGTGGTCCGCGCGGCATCGCGATGCCGAGCAGGAAACCACCGAACACCGTATGAATGCCGATGAGGTCGGTGAACCATGCGCTCAGGCAAAAGAACATCAGAATCACCGCCATCATCGCCGGCGTGACATGGCCGTCGCGCAGAACGAGGCGGCCGAGGATCGCCAGCCACTTGCGTCCCAGTGTGAGCATGAAAGCAGCATAGAGGATGCCGCCGCCGATGGCGGTGATGGCGATGGCTGAATCACCGCCAAAGCTGGCGAGCACGATGGCCAGCACACACCATGCCGCAGCGTCGTCGATGGCACCGGCGGCGAGTGTCAGGGTGCCCAGCGAGGTGCCAGCCAGTCCGCGCTCGTGGATAATGCGCGCAAGCATGGGAAATGCGGTGATGGCGATTGCAGCGCCGAGGAACAACGCGGCCTCGTGCTGCCGCGTGCTTTCCGCAAACAAGCCCGGCACCGTGATGAGCCATGGCGCGAGCAATGCACCCAGCGCAAAGGGTGCCACCATGCCAGCCACCGAGACGCTCGCCGCGCTGCGCAATCGAGCGCGAAAAAGCTCGGTGCGGAATTCCATGCCCACCAAAAACATGTAAAGCCCCACACCCAGCTGCGATCCGATGTAGAGCATGCCGCGCGTTTCCTCGGTGAACAAGCGGGCGCTGGCTTCCGGAAACAAGAGACCGACCAGCGAGGGGCCTAACAAAACTCCGGCGATCATCTCGCCCACCACCTGCGGCTGGCCGATCCGGCGCGCCAACCAGCCGACGACCCGGCAGGCGCAGAGAATCACCGCCATCTGCAGGAAAAATGAGGCTGCAAGCTCGTGCATGTGCCTGATGACTAGCGGGTTTGAAACGCGCCGCAACCCTGAATCACGCCATACTTTGCATGCTTACGGAGGTTATCCACATGCGGGCGGTTTTGTTTCATGTTTTCGGTTGTCGCTTGGCTTGGCACCTGCTCCGCTCGCAGCGCACAAAGCAATTTCAAGACATGCCCCAACTCAAGGACCAGATCGGATTCACCAAAAACGGCCCCGCCATCGCCTCGGCGGAAGAAGAGAACCGCTTGCGCGAGTTTGTGAACCTCAAGCTCGCAGCGCGCGGCTGCGCCATCGTCGGCAACGAGGAGGATTTCCCGTTCCTCGATCTCGGTCGCTCGTTGATCGCTAATTTCCAGGAAACAACCCGCCTGCTTTCCGATTACCTGTGCCCGGTGGACGCGGCGATCGACGTCTTCCTGCACTCATATCTCGGCGAGGAAATCGTCGCCAAGGTATTTGCCGACCGCAATCATCTGGTGCCGGTGGGCGCACTCGTCGCCGAGCGCCATGGTATCGCACGGATGCTCTCGCTACCGCCGGATGAGGATGAATTCAAGTCATCGATCCTGAGTTCCTACCGGGTGCATCAGGGAGTCTGCCACAATCCGGCCAGCGACCGGCGGACGACCGAGGGCGTGTTCCACGTCACCGAGGGCGGATTGCCGGTCCCTGCGGACAAGAAGGCGGTGCCCAAGGAAACTTTCGCACGTCTGCTCAACCACGCGCTGCAACCACCGGAAGACCTGATGACACTGCCCTTCACCGGCACCTCGCCGCGGCCGGCACGGGTTTTTGTCTCGCTGATGTTGCGCCCGGTAATCGCGCCGGCAGTGCCGGGTGTCTCGCCCGAGAAATCGATGGAGGTGCGCTTCTTCGTTCCTGGAAACCTGGTGAGCAACCTGGACTTTGTGGAAAGCATTTTCGGCAATGCCGGCGATCCTTATCTGCCGGACAATGACTCGCGTCTCGATGCCGAGCATTGGTCCGGCCACACCGGCTGTGTGATCCTCGCTCCGCACCTCGTCACGCTTACCAAGAAGGAACTCGGCCTGCCGCATGTTTCTCAAGCCACCGTGCGCCAGAAGCAGGATGGCATGTGTTATTCCGATGAAGCCGAACTCTACAACAACGGCGGCGCTTTCAAGATCACCTGCCGCGACAAGCGCGGAGTGGTCGTCACGCTCATCGCCGATAACTACTACGGCTACTGCAAAAAGGAGGTGAAAACCCAGATCAGTTATGCCGCCAATCTTTATGGCAATGCCGAGGAGGAACACGCCGGCGGCGCGATCGCTTTTCCGAGTTATGACCTTGGCGAGGATTTCTCGCTAAGCGATCTCCAGCCAACGGTGGACCACACCTTCGGCGGAGTGATCGCACGCTATTACAAACTCTTCGATCTGCAGGCGGAGGGTTATGGAATCGATAAAACCTATCGCGATATCTATTATGTTCCGGAGGACGTGCGCATCAGCCTGCAGGAACAGAAACTCACATGGACGAATTCCGATGGACCGCAGCAGATCCAACTCCAGCCCGGCATTACCTATGTGCTCCCATCCGGCTACAAGGTGGAGATGGTCAAGCCGCACGAAGGCATGCGCTGGCGCATCATCGGCACCACCGCCGAGGGAACCTTCTGCCACAAACCCTGCACCGTCTCCGGCGGTGGCAAGTCCGAGATTTCCAAGTCCATCTCGGATGCGATGTTTGCCGCTTCATTGCTGGTGCGCGAATTTCACGGGGATTTCGCCGCGGCGGAGGCCATCATCCACCGCAATTTCGAGGATCGCTATCCGGAACCGCCTGATCCCGAAAAACCGAGCCGCCCGCTGCTCAGCCCGAAACGTTCGCTTGGCTCGGTAATCCGCCTGCTGACGCCAAGCCCGAATTTCACGCCCGAATACAATGCGTGGCTCAGCACCATCAGCCCAACTGTTAGGGATCTTGTGCTGCTCATCAAACGGCTCTACAAGCCCGACTGGGGTGATAACTGGCGCGAGCGCTTCACTGTGGATCTGATCAATGGACAGCCCGGCCGCCAGTTGATCTACCGCCGCCAGCGCCTCGTCGCACAGTATCTGCGCGTGGGTTTCAGCGAGGACGGCACCTGGCGCACCTTCAGCGTGCGCAAGGATTTCGCCCCCGCTAAAAAAATCCAGACCGAGGACGATATCAGCGCGGCTTTGGTCGTGCCGCGAGAGTCGGTGAAGGGACTGCACAGCGGTGTGACAAACCCGTCCGTCAAGTTCATCAAAAATTGCGAATACCGCTTGTTTCAGCGGCCGGACGACGCCGTCATTCGCGGTTATGACAAGAAGACCGAGCAGGACTTCAGCGGGCGCGGGACGTTCTTTTCCAATTACGAGCCGATCCACCACCGTGATGCGGCCGAGATGCTCAATGATGCGATCCGCTTCGAGCAGTTCACGCCGCCGATGCGCAAGATGCTCACCGAGTTCGTCAATGCTCCGCAGCCGGATTATGTGATTAGTTCGCACCAGCCGCGCATCGTCGATGGCAAGCCGACGAAAAACCCGCGCTATCTTCAGAACCGGCCGGATCTTGAAGACCCGCGTTCTTTGTATCTAAGCATCCTCGGCACGCGCTTCATTCGCCGGCTGCCGATCGAAGCCGCGGTGCCGATGCCGGTGAACGCCGTGCTCGCCGGCCGCCGCAACAATCCTCCCGATGAAAAGGCCGGCATCCGCGCCCTCGCCGTTTACAACCCGATTCACTATCAGGAACTGCCGGAGTTGTTCATGGATTTCATTGCCTCTCTCACTGGCAAGAGCCCGTCCACCACTGGCGCGGGCAGTGAGGGAGCGCTTACCAAAGGGCCGTTCAATGCCTTGCTCCCGGTCCATGATCTCAACGCGGCACTGGTTTCCTATCTCGTCACCGGCTACCAGGGATTCACCACCGCTGCCGGCCACATCGGCAGGAAATTCCGCGTCGATCATGATATCAGCCTGCTGGTGCCCGAGGTGTGGTCCCGCATGTTCGCCCATGAGCGCGATCCGCAATTCCTGATCGAAAACGGCTTCTTGGAAAAAGTGGAGGACTTCGAGCAAGATGGCTCGCTCATTGAGGCCAGCCGCCTCGGCTACCGCATCACCGAGCACTTCGTCTCCTCGTTTTTCGGCCGCGTGTTTTCCGCTCCCGACACGGTTTTCAATGCGGAAATGCTCCGCCCGGAGCTGCAATCGATGGACGATTATGTCGATGGCCTCGACAACATCATCAGCACCCAGCGCAGCGTAGCGCTCAACTACTTCGTGGACGGTGGCATCGACGCCGCCATTCCGCCGCTCAAAGCGCTGTTGCACATAATGGCCTACGGGGAATATGAAGGGAAGGGCCTCAAGCATCCGGACATCCGCGCCATATTTACCCGCGAGGCCACGCTGGCGTCCGATTGGTATCAGGCACGGCTCGATGCCAAGGTGCGCGTGGAAACCTCACTCTGGGAACGCCACATCGCCTATCTCCAATCGTTCCTCGAAAAACCGAACTACCAGAGCGAACTCCGGCGCCTGAAAATCATTCGCCGCCTCGATACCGCACTCGCCACGCTTCACCACGTGAAGTCGCCGGATTACCGCGCAGGCCTCGTCGGCATGCTCGGCACTGATCCGGAGTTGGTCTGAGTCAAAGAGCCCAGGTGTCTCACCCGCGAACCCGTGACTCAGGCGCAAGGCCTGTCGAAATTCAATCTTCTCTTTAACCCAGTTGTGGGTCGGAGAGGGGGTGCTCGTCCGTCGCAAACCAAGGATTTTGATGAAAATTGAGTCCAATCGTAAAACTAATACCGCTGATTTTCAACAACTTGTATTTTTTACAGAATTGTAATTAGAATAATTCTTGATATTGGCGTGCTCCCGCCTAGTTTCCCGCCGCCATGGTCAGCAAAGCCCCAGATTCACATCCTGCCCCGGAGATTCCCGATGAAATCGCCGGCCTGCGCATGACGCGGCAGCGCCAGGAAATTTACCGCATCCTCATCGAGCAACGTGATCACCCGACGGCCAACGAGGTATTCATGCGCGCCAAGGACCATCTGCCAAATCTCTCGCTCGCCACCGTTTACAACTGCCTCGAAGCACTGGTGCAGCACGGCATCATCCGGCAGGTGAATTTTGAACGCGAGTCCTCCCGCTACTGCCCGAACCTGCGCGAGCACGGCCATTTCCACGATGCCGCAACCGGAGTAATCCATGACATCGATTTCAAACCCGGAGTCAATCTCACCGACGTGCTCAACCTCCCACCCGGGGCCGTCATCCAGGACGTAGAAATCACCCTCCGCGGCAAACTCGTCGCCCCCTGAAACCATGGCCTCCATCGCTTTCAGTGCCCTCGTTCTCTGCGCCGCGCTTTATTTCGTCGCGCGGCATGAAGCTGAAATTTCCCTGCCCGTCATCCTGATGATCACGGCAGGAGTGAGTGTGGTCACCCTGCTGCTCACTCTTGTGCATCCTCTTGCCTCTTTGCTTTCCCTACTCTTGCTCGCCTGGGCCATCCAGCGCTTCTGCTATGTCCGTTGGTCGCGTGCCTGGATTGTCACAGGCATCTATTTTGCCTCCAACCTCGGAGTGGCCGTAACGAGGGTAATGCTCCGTCAGTCATGATTTCCCGATACCTTCTATAATATCTCTCCTCTTCCATCCACCATCTCCGATCCACGATCTCCTTCCAAACCATGAGCCTCCACATCCAAGACCTCCAAGCCACCCTCGAAGACGGCACCGAAATCCTCAAGGGAGTCACCCTTGAAATCCCGAAAGGTGAAGTCCATGCCATCATGGGCCCTAACGGCTCCGGCAAGTCCACCCTCTCCAAAGTCATCGCCGGCCATGAAGGCTATGTCGTCACCGGCGGCAGCGTGACCATCGACGGCGAGGACATCGAGGAAATGTCCATCGACGAACGTTCGCGCGCCGGTATCTTCCTCGCCTTTCAATACCCGGCCGAAGTTCCCGGTGTTTCCAATGCCAACTTCATCCGCGCCGCGCTGCAGGCCCGCTTGCCTAAAGGTGAGGAAATCGACGCCGTCGCGTATTACAAAAATCTCTATGCCAAAATGGACCTGCTCGAAATGGACCGCAAGTTCACCGCCCGCGCCGTCAACGAAGGCTTCTCCGGCGGTGAGAAGAAACGCAACGAGATCCTTCAGATGATGATGCTCGAACCGCAATACTGCATTCTCGATGAAACCGATTCCGGCCTCGACATCGACGCCCTGAAAATCGTCGCCAAAGGCGTCAACGCCATGCGCTCGCCCGACCGCGGCATGCTCCTCATCACCCATTACCAACGCCTTCTCGACTACATCAAGCCGGACCACGTGCACGTCATGGCCGAGGGCCGCATCGTCCGCTCCGGCGGACCCGAACTCGCCCACGAACTCGAAAAACACGGCTACGATTTTCTCAAGGAAGCCGCCATGGCCTGACGGCATTTCCAATTTGAAATCTCAAATCTCAAATTCCTACCAACATGTCCTACGAACCCGCCACCGCCGTCCTCGACGAGGAAACCCACGAGGCGATCAACATCGACCGCAGCAAGGGTGATTTCACCTTTCCGGAACGCAACAAGTTCGATGCCGGCCGCGGGCTTACGGAAAAAACCATCGACTACATTTCCGACGTCAAAGACGATCCTCAATGGGTGCGTGAGTTCCGCCACAAGGCCCTCAAGGTGTTCCGCGACAAGCCGACACCTACCAATTGGGCCACCGAAGACCTCAACAGCATCAACTTCGACGAGATCCGCTATTATCTATCCGATGGTGAGAAGCCGAAGCGTTCTTGGGACGATGTGCCGCCGGACGTGCTCGAAACCTTCGAACGTCTAGGCATCCCGCAACAGGAGCGCGCGTTCCTCGCTGGCGTAGAAGCACAGTTTGACTCCGAGGCAGCCTATTCCAACGTCAAGGAGGAACTCACCAAACAAGGCGTCATCTTCGTTACCTCCGCCGAGGGACTCAAAGAACACGAGGAGATTTTCCGCCCGTGGTTCGGCAAGGTGATCCCCACTGGAGATAACAAATACGCAGCGCTCAACAGCGCCGTATTCTCCGGAGGTTCTTTCATCTACATTCCCAAAGGCGTGAAGCTGAAACAACCGCTGCAGGCCTACTTCCGCATCAACTCGGAAAGCTTTGGCCAGTTCGAACGCACCCTAATCATCGCCGACGAAGGATCGGAAGTGATGTATATGGAAGGCTGCACCGCGCCGAAGTTCGAAACCGCCACCCTGCACTCCGCCGTGGTCGAGCTCGTCGCATTGAAAGGTGCGAAAATTCAATATGTCACCGTGCAGAACTGGAGCAGCAACGTCTTCAATCTCGTCACCAAACGCGGTCTTGCCATGGAGGATGCCGAAGTCCGCTGGATCGACTGCAACATCGGCTCGCGCCTCACCATGAAATACCCCGGCGTCATCATGAAGGGCGAGCGCGCCCGCGGCGAGGTGATCTCCATCGCCTTGGCCAACACCGGCCAGCACCAGGACACCGGTGCCAAGATGATCCACGCCGCTAACAACACCACCTCCAACGTCGTTTCCAAATCCATCTCCGTCGGCGAAGGGCGAGCCACCTACCGCGGTCAGGTGCACATTCCCAAGCACCTCAAGGGCTGCAAGAACAACACCGAGTGCGACGCCCTGCTCATCAACAGCCACTCGCGCACCGACACCTATCCCGCCATCACCGTGCGCGGCAACCAGCACGCCACCCAGCACGAGGCGTCCGTCTCGCAAGTCTCCGAGGAAATGCTCTTCTACATGCAGCAGCGCGGCCTCAACGAAGGCCAGGCCATGTCCCTCGCCGTCAACGGCTTCATCAACGACCTCGTCCGCGAGTTCCCGATGGAATACTCCGTTGAGCTCAAGCGCCTGATCGACCTTGAAATGGAAGGCTCCGTCGGCTGATTTCTCTGATCACTGCTCACTGATCACTTTTTTCCATGACCACCACCGCTCCCCAGACACCCGCCGTCTTCCCCGCATGGTTTGCAGCCCGCCAGCATGACGCGTGGGAACGCTACCTCGCCACCCCCGCGCCGAAACGCGGCGATGAAACATGGCGCTTCTCCAATCTCAAACAACTCAACTTCGAAGGATTCACCCGTGGTGCGGGCGTCTCGCCCACCGCCGATCTCGTCGCCCGCTCCACCGGCCTCGAAAAAACCGCCGCCAAGTTCGTCTTCATCAACGAAGAACTCGTCCACTCCGAGACGAATCTCCCGCAAGGTGTGATCTGCCTTCCACTCGCCGTGGCCCTGGTTTCGCACAGCGACCTCGTCGCCGCGCACTTCATGAAGCAGGAAACGCGCCTCGGCTCCGCCAAGTTCGCGGCATGGCACGAGGCGTCCGTTTCCAACGGCCTCTTCGTCCACACCGGCGACCACATCGAGGTCGAAGGCACCATCGAAGTCCACCACTGGATTTCCGGCGCGAACACCGTCATCTTCCCTCACACGCTAGTGGTCACTGGGAAATCCTCCAAAGTCCGTGTCATCGACATCTTCCGCTCGGAGGATGACATCTCTCCAGGTCTTGCCATCGCCTTCAACGACCTGTCCGCAGGGCAATACTCGCAGCTCGATTACGTCGCTGTCCAGGCGCTCAACGAAGTCACGCGCATCATCCAGATCAACGAAACCTCGACCGCCCGCGACGCTTCGGCAAAGGGTTTCATCCTCAACACCGGCGCATCCTGGGCGCGCAACGAATGTCTCTCGCGCCTCGAAGGCCCCGGCTCGCGCTCCGATATGCTTTCCGTTTCCGTCCCCGCCCGCGAGCAGGAATACGACCAGCGCACTTTCCAGCACCACGTTTCCGAAGGGGCCTATTCGGACTTGTTGTATAAAAACTCCCTATATGACAACTCCAAGACGATCTTCTCCGGATTGATCTTCGTGGACAAGAACGCGCACCACACCGACGCCTATCAAACCTGCCGCAACCTGCTGATGAGCGACACCTGCGAGGCCAACTCCATGCCCGGCCTTGAAATCAACGCCGATCAGGTGAAGTGCTCGCATGGCTCCACATCCTCTCAAATCCACGATGAGGAAATCTTCTATCTCCAGGCGCGGGGCATTGATCCCGTCAGC
Organism: Akkermansiaceae bacterium; assembly: GCA_947491475.1. GTDB lineage: Bacteria > Verrucomicrobiota > Verrucomicrobiia > Verrucomicrobiales > Akkermansiaceae > Luteolibacter. The sequence goes on from CANLKN010000030.1 coordinate 23,087, forward strand.
GCCCGCCAACTCATCGCCCGCGGGTTTTCGGTGGAAGTGGTCGAACGCCTCAACGACGTGGCCACCGAGGAATTTGTGCTGAGTTTTATCGACGACAAGTTCGCCCACATCGACACCGGTGGAGCTTGAGCGCATCCTGCATCGCTGGGCCCGCATTGGCTTTTATGGCAGCAAAGATGGGCGATTCCAAGGAGTCATTGCGACGCGCCTACGATGGAATAATCAGGCAGTCAAGCCGGCAACGCGGATTTGCAATGTAAAATCAGCGGATTTTCTCTTGCCAAGGGCATACCCGCTCCGCACAAACTTTCGTTGCCATGAACAAAGCTGAACTTATTGAATCCATCCAAGCCGCCCTCGGAAAAGAAGCCACCAAGCGCTCTGCCGATGAAGCCCTCGAAGCCGTCCTCTCCTCCATCGCCAATGGCGTGAAGAATGACAAGAAGGTCCAAATCGTCGGATTCGGCACTTTCGAAGTGAAGAGCCGTCCCGCCCGCACGGGTCGCAACCCCAAAACCGGCGAGTCGATGCAAATCGCAGCCTCCAAATCGGTGAGCTTCAAACCCTCGGCCGCTCTCAAAGGCTCGCTGTGACCCGCACTAAAAACCATTTCTGCCGGCCTCTTCAGAGTCTGGACTGAAATTCAGAACCCTATCCAAAACCCCGGCCGCCCGAGGCCGGGGTTTTCTTGTCAAAACAACCCGAGCTCCGGCTGCCGTTGAGTAAGAAACCATGAAACCAAGAATCACCCTCGCCGAGTGCCCGCTTGCCGATGGCGCCATGCTGAGCCTGCAGGAACATGACGGGCGCAAGTCCCTCTTGATCCACGGCCAGCAGATCTGTGGGCCTGCCACCCGCGCTGCCGAGGAGGAACTGGCACTTCTTGCCTGCGCCCCATTCCGGCCGGCGCGCCAGCCAAAACTTTTTTTTATCGGCCTCGGCCTCGGTCATTCAATCGCTGCCGCCGCAGCGGAGTTGAAACAAAAACGCGCCAGCTTCATCGTGGCCGAACCCCTGGCCGCACTGCCGGAGTGGCATCGCCAACACCTGCCCGATAGTCCGCTGCTCAACGAGCCGCGCGTGCTGCTGGAAAACGATTGCGGGCCAGCCGCGCTGATCCGCCAGGCCGGCATGTTGCACGCCATTCTGCTTCATCTGGACGCCTCGCCCAGCGGACCAGGCAACCGTCCGTGGGTGGACGACCGCCGCTGGCTCTCCGCCGCGTATGAGGCGCTGCAAGCAGGCGGGCTGCTGGCGATCGCCGGTTCGCGTCCGATTGCCAATCTCACGCGCCGCCTCCAGCGCTGCGGGTTCGATGTTGCGGAGTTCCAGGTGCCGGCCTCGCCCAATGCGAAGCGCTCACGCCTGCAACCGATCTGGCTGGCACGCAAGGGCCGCGCCGCTGGGTAAGAAGGAAATCGGAGATTGGGAAATTCTTCTCTGCTGGCCGAGGTTTATGCGATGGATTCGGGAAATTCGCTCCGCCATCTTGCCAGCGCGCTGCGGATCTCCGCGGCGTCGCGGGTGGGGCTGAGTTCCCAGACCAACGGGCAGCCGGGTGGAAAATACTTGAGCAACGCGGCGTAATCGAGTGTGCCGCCGAAGGGCACCCGGTGATCCCGGGCGGGCCATTCGACATCGTGCACGTGGCCGCCGATCAGGTGCGGCGATATTTTTTCAAGCCACTCGATGTGATCGAGCAAGCCGAGGTTGTGCTTGAGCTGGACGTGGCCGAAATCGTGCCAGTAACCGATCCATGGGTTGTCGGCAAAGTGCTTCTGGAGATTGACCATTTCACGCTCGGTGGGCATATCCTCGAAGCGCGAGCGCGACTCTACGGCGAGTTTCACACCGAGCTTTGCTGCCTTTTCTGCGATGGATTCCAGTGCCTCGATCGCCCGGTGATAGTAGAGCGGGGCGATCTTCTCTCGTTTTTTCACGAAGGCGATCTTGGTCTTGATGAAATCCCGGCTGTGCGAACCACCCGCAGTGACCATCTCGGTGAGCACTCGTGTCCATTTCATCGGGTTCATCGGCACCGAGCCCATATGGAGGACGAGATAGGTTGCACCGAAATTCGCGGCGATATCGAGTGTGCGCAGCGTCATGTCCATGGCGCGCTGGCGGTCGGCCGGCCGGTGCGAGGTGAACTCGTAGGCGTCCGGCGCATCAATCATCACCTCCACGGGCGCAGGAAAATAATTGTGCACACCGGCGCAGGTGAATAGCCCTCGCTCGAAGGCCTTCTTGATGCCCGGCAGCTTGGCGATGGTCATGCCGTGCGACAACTCGATGTGGGAAATTCCGAGATCTACGATTTCCTCGATCATCGGCTCTCCATCGGAGTGACGGCTGTTGTTCCAGCAGGTCGAAAAGGCAATCATGTGGCAGAAAAATACGCCCCGGAACGTGCCGGATGCCAACTTCAAATCAGAGGATGGTGAAAATGAACATGATCCAAGCCGTGCCGTTCGCTGCCAGCACCTGTCGATGTTCCGGGGGCATGCGCCGTTAGCCGGGAAAAGCATCTATTTGCTTACATCCGCCTCGGAATAGACGGCGCAGGGCTTGTCGCCGTCGAACTTGAGTTCCCAGAAATCAATGTGGTTGCCATCCATCTTCCATTCAAAGGCCGCCGAGATGAGCCGGTTGCCATCTTGGAACACTTGCATCCCGACAGTCCGCCCCCCCCGGGTTTCCAGGTGGTCCAGACCGGGCCTTCGTAAACCGGGTTCTTTTCGTAGCGCGTCCAATTGAAAAGATCCGGGCTGGCGGCCAGACCGATGCGCTGGCAACCGTGCGCCAGTTAGTCAAAGCCGGTGTAATCTGAGGCAAGTGCTACCGTTTTTTCCAACCGCTCAGCCGAAGGCCTTGAGGAAGCCCACCTCGATGGCGAGTTGTTCTGATGCATTGGTTTCAAGCGTGCGGCGCAGCGAGTCGAGCGCGTTGATGCGCTGCAGCAAGCGGGTTTCCGATTCGGCCTCGGCAATTTTACGCAAGGCTTGAGCAGAATCCGGAAAATCCAGCCCACCGCCATTGACCTTCATGCGCAGTAAATCCGCCATCCATGACATCAACACATCGAAGAGTCGGCTGCGGGCATCGAGGTATTCCGCTTGGGCGGCGGCCTTGTGGAAGTCCTCGCGTTCCTTGAGCCAGGTGCCGTCGGTGGCATCCTTGTAGGCGGAGATTTCCTCTTTTTCGGCGGCTTTCGCTGCTGCGTCCGCAGTCTCCTTGCAGCGTGCCAGGAATGCCGCGAAAGTGGCTTTCAAATGCATCGCGGCCACCGGCGAGCCAAACCCGCGGGTCGCGGCATGGTTGAGCGCAGCCACCAATTCCGCGCCGCCGCCTTCCAGCAAGGGCCGCCCGCCAAGAAGCGGCAGCCGCACGCAGCGCGAGAGAATCGTCGGCAGCAAGCGCTGGGGATTGGCTGTGAGAAGCAGCAGCAGTGTGTTCTGCGGTGGTTCCTCCAGTGTCTTGAGAAACGCGTTGGCAGCTTTGTCGTTCATGCGGTCGCACTCGACGATCACGCCCACCTTGCAGGCCCCGCCGGGTGCGGCGAGGTGCAGTGTTTGTTCGAGATCGCGGATTTCATCCACGCTGATTTGGCGTGATTTCATGCGCGGCCGGATCACCCGGATCCAGCCGCTTTCGAATTCGTCCAATGGCGGTGTCTCCACCACCACCGGCTCGCCAAACAGATCGAATCCGCCGGACTGCGCGGCTCCGCTGACGAGCTGGATGACACGTGCGGCGAGCATTTCCTTGCCCGAACCGTGCGCACCGCTGATCAGGAAGGCATGCGCCAGCCGGCCGCGTTCGTGTGCGGAGGAAATCAGTTCGTATGCCCGGTCTGCCGTGTATGCCATGCGCGCGGGATCGTCTCAGGCATGCATTTCATGGCAATCCGAAAACATCCGGAAACCACCAAGGCATCCGCAGATTACAAATCCCGCGTGCGGGCGCACGCGGGATTTGTAATTCGGGTTTGATGGTTCATTTGCCGAAGCGGCGGGCGAGCAGTTCGCGGCGGAAGCCGAAGATCCATTCGAGCTTGCGGCGCACGAAGAGCGCGTGGGCGATCGTTCCGATGGGTCCGAAGGGCAGCGCGTAGTGAACTTTGTCGCGCATGAGCACGCCGCCGGGGACTTCCTCGAACTCATGGCGGTGATGCCAGAATTTGTATGGGCCGAAACGCTGCTCATCCACAAAAGCACGGCCTTCCTCGACGCATTTGATTTCGGTGACCCATTTCACATGGACCAGCGGCGCGATGCGCACACGGTAGGTGATGATCTGGCCGTCGAACATCTTTCCGGCGAGCGGACTGGTGATCTTGAAGCCGAGATCGTCGGGTGTGATTTCGTCGAGGTTGGCAGGCGATGAGAAAAAATCCCATGCCTCAGCCATGGTGATGGGCAGGGTTTGTTCCTGTTCGAGGGTGTGGAGTGTCACTTGGATGCCTCCGCGAAGCGTTTCGAAACGGCGGCCCAGTTCACCACGTTCCACCAGGCACCGATGTAATCCGCGCGGCGGTTCTGATAGTGGAGATAATAAGCGTGCTCCCAGACATCGAGACCGAGCAGCGGCGTGCCGAGCTCGGCATCGGGCACGAGGCCCTTCATCAGCGGGTTGTCCTGGTTGGGCGTGCTGGTGATTTTCAATTTTCCGTCCTTTAGAACGAGCCATGCCCAGCCGGAACCGAAACGCTTGGCGGCGGCCTCATTGAAGGCTTTCTTGAAATCATCCATCGAGCCGAAGGCTTCGTTGATGGCGGCTGCGAGTTTTTCCGATGGAGCGCCGGATTTCGCGGCGGGAGTCATGATTTCCCAGAAAAACGTGTGGTTCCAGTGACCGCCACCGTGGTTGCGCAAGGCGGTGCGCACGGATTCATCCGCCACTGCGGGTAGACCGGTCAACACGTGGTCCAGCGGATGTTTTGCGAGATCGGGCACCTTTTCGAGCGCGGCGTTGAGGCCCGCCACGTATGTGGCGTGGTGCTTGCCGTGGTGGATTTCCATGGTCCGGGCGTCGATGTGCGGTTCGAGCGCATCGAAGGCATAGGGCAGGGCCGGCAGGGTTTGGGATGCGGTGGCGGCCCGCGCATGGCCGGGGAGCATGGCCGCACCGGCGGCGGTGATCGTGGCCAGTTGGACGAATTGACGACGGTTCATTTCGGCGGATTGTTTCATGGCAGAATTTTTCTATGCCGGATGCGCCGGAATGCAAATGGTTATTGCGGCACGCAATAAGGTCATGTGCTGCGTATCCGTTCCGTCACGCGTTTGTGCCACGCGACATCGGCCCACAGACGCGGGAACTGCGGATGGGTGAAGTTGGAGCTGCAGTTGAAACGATAGCCGTGCTTGTGTCCGAGCCCGGCGCAAATCTCGCCCGCTTCCTTGATGATGTCCCAGGTGAGCGACGGATGGTCGAGCCAGTGGATCATGCCCCAGCCTTCGGTGCTGCCGATGGGTTTGTTGTATCGGCGGCCGTGCTCGGCGACCTCGGCCATCTGCTGGTCCATCCACTCGATCAGTTGCGGTTTGTGTGTCGTCCAGTTCTTGAGAAGCGCTTCCTCCACCTTGGGGAAGGGGTCGTCGGTTCTGGCGATCTTGTGGATATTCTGCCAGTAGCCCGACTCCGGGGTGCCGAACAAAGGGTTCATGACAAACCAATAGTGGACATCGAGAGCCGCGATTTTTGTGGGTGCCATCACGCGCCAGTCGGCGGAGTCCTTGTTGTAGGGCAACGAGAACAGGAAATCCAGGTCGGGCCAGTTCTTCTGAAGGCGGCTGATCGCTTCTTCGGCAAAGTTGGTGTAAAAACGGCGCGACGCTTCTCCAGTATAGTTGCCGGCCTTCTCCTGCCATAAGTGCGCGCCGTCCTCACTGGCTTTTGCTGCGCGCGCCTTGATGTCGCCGTCCATCTGCCAGCGCAGCCATTGGAACCCACTGAAAAGCGGATACTCGTTGAGCAGGTCCACGTAGTAAACATTGTGGAGCAGGTCGTTGTCCTTGAGGAAGCGCAGCGTTTCGTCCCACACACGCACGAAACCATCGAGCCCCGTGATTTTTTCCACACCCGGCCCTAGAAACCATGTCGAAAGCCCGAGCAGGATGCCGCGCTCGAGGCAGTGCGGAATGAATTCCTTGAGCGCGCTCCGCGGCTGGACTGTGGTCGAGTGCTGGTTGCCCCATGCCCGCGGGCGTTTGCTTTCGTATGGGAAATGGAAACTCTCGGTCAACACGCCGTCCGCCCCCGTGGCGACGAGCGCCGGAAACACATCCAGCCGGATGGCGTTGTAGCCACGCTCCACAAGCTCATCGAGCACCTTGTCCCAATCCGCGAACTCACTTCCAATCTCATGTCCCGGATCGTGACGCAGCAACCACGAGAAATCCCACATCGCAATGGCTGCGGGCTCCTTGAGCGCGCGCACGCCGGATGGTTTGCCTGCTCCGGCGGACTGCGCGCGTCCGGGCAGCATGGCAGCTCCCGCGGCGGTGACCGTGGCCAGTTGGACGAACTGACGGCGGTTCATGTCGGAGGATTGTTTCATTTGCAAAATTTCTGTACCGGATACGACTGCATGCAAATGGACTCACGCACACGCCGCCAACGCTATGCGATGGGCGCATGGTTCTGACGGCTGGAAGTGGCCTTACTTCTTCGCAGGCTTTTTATCGTCGGCCGGTTTTTTCTCGTCCACCGGTTTTTCTTTGGTTGCAGGTTTTTCCTGCGGTGTGGCTTCGGCTTCCGGCTGCTTGTCGTTGGTGTTGTCCTTGGACTCGTATTTCAGGAGCCCCTTGAACTCGACGGGCAGTGGAGCACCGGCACCGAGCGATTGCTCGAACATCCTTGCGATGGCCGATGCCTCGATGAGCTTGGTGTAGCCGGCGCTGTTTTTGTTTTGCTGGGGAGTGTCCCAGGCCTGGATCGCCTTTTGGACTTCGGGATGCTGGTTGAGAATGGCGAGCAGCCGCAGCGCAGCTTGGCGGGCGACATCCTCGGAGGCACCGGCATCGGCTGTGATTGCCGTCTGATAGGCAAACAAGGCCTCGTCCGGCCGCGCAAGGCCTTCAAGTGCGAGGCCGTGCAGATAGGCCACCTGGGCACGCTGGTCACCGGGCAGGCGGGTTTTGGCACGCTCGCGGGCAAGTCCTTCAAGGGTGGCCCAGTCCTTGGCACGCACAGCGTCCCACAGAACATACAGCTCAAGCTGGCGCAGTTGGGTATCGCGGGTGAGCGGGGATTTGTCGAATTGCTGGAGTGCCGCAGCAAGGCCATCGAGATCGCCGAGTTTCCGCAGGCCCTCGAGTTCGTAAAACGCGGCGAGCGCAGCGTGGCTGTTTTCCACGGCATAAACGGGCTTGAAGCGATCCTTCACGGCAATGAATTTCTGCTTGGCCTCCTCATACTTGCGCGCCTGAAAGAGGTCCATTGCCTCGGTGAACTCGCGCGGTTCGTAGAGAAAGATGGTTTTGTAATCCAGCACCCGGGCATTGGCGGTTTCCGTGGCAACAGCGGTTTCGCGATACGTCAATTGGGACTTGGTTGCGGAAACCAGAAACGCCCGCTGGACGGAGCCGTCCTCCTTGATGAGCAGGGCGGGCGTCTGGAAGGGCGTCTGCGCGATGGCGGCGATGGCCAGCGCGGAAAGCAGGGCGGCTGTGAAACGAAGCGTTTTCATGAAAGTGTGCGGTGGGGGTTGGCGAGCCGCGGGTTATCACCTGCGCCCCTGGGCGGCCTCCTTTTCAGCCTTGATCTGGGCCATGGATTTAATCTTCGGGTTGGCCTCGTAGGTTTTTACGAGCGCTTCCACCTCCTGCCAGAGCTTGAGATCGCTCTCGATCATCTTGTCCTTGAAGCGGCCGGTCAGCTCGATGTAGCGCGCGCCGCCTTCGTAAGCTCCCTGGCGGTCGGATGGCGTGGCAGGATCGGCCGATTCCTTATTGCGCTGCCATGAAAGTTCCATCCAGCGTTTCATGGCCGGCGCGGAAATCTTGATGTTGCCCATGTGGGCGGACCAGACCTTGACATACATGGCAATGGCGTCGTCCACCATCTTGCGTTCATCGAAGGTTCTGGCGAGCAGCAGGCCGACCTGCGGTGAGAATTTAGAGAAGCCGCTTTTCTCGCGGTCGAGGTAGATCTGGGCTTTTTCCGCGGCCTTGGCGTATTCCTTGTTGGCAATGAGCAGCTCGATGGTGCGGAAGAGCGAGAACTCGCGCTCGGCTTTCTCCTCGGACTCGTTGAAAACGGTTTCGAAATCCTTGAGGGATTTTTCGATGTCCGCAGCGACGCCGGAGTTGCCATAGACATCGGCGCGGCCGAGCAGGGCGGCGAAACGCATGGCCTTGTCCTCGCGGCCGAGGGCCTCGTCGTAATAGGGCAGCGCCTCGCGTGGAGTTGCGGTGTTGTTGCGCAGGTAGTCGCCCACTTTCACCAGAATGAAGTTGGTGAGATCCTTGAGCGCAAAATCCGTTTTGAGCTCCTGGAAGAGCACTTTGATCATGGCTTCACCGGCGCGCTTCTTGGCTTCGTCCTGGATCTTGCGCAGCTCGTTTTCAAACACGCCGATGAGAGCAACGCGCAGCAAGGCGCGGGCGGCACGGTCCTCGATGCGGATTCCCTCGAAGTTGTAGTAATGCTCCTTGAGCTCATCGGGCGTGTGTTGGGTGAGGTAGGCCTCGGTGTAGGAGTTGATCAACGGCTCGAGGGCCGGATTTTCAGGCTGGCGCGCCATTTCGGAGACCACCTCGCGCAGGCGCTTGAGGCCATCCTGAGCGCGGTCCACGGCGCTGAGAGCGGGAAACTGGGCCACGGCCATGCGCGACTTGAATGGAGAGTCGTTGGCGTAACTTTCCCAGTAGCGGTCGGCAAAAGGCACGGCTTCCTTGAGGCGTGGATTGTCCGGCTGGCCGAGGAGCACGACCAGCGAGTAAAGCGCCTCAGCAGCCACTCCGGGGTGCTTGAGTTTCTCGGCGGCTTCGATCGCGGACTTGAAGGCTTGTTCGGCGCGGTCGTTGTTTTCGAGGGATTGCTCGATGTTTCCGCGCAGCAGGTATGCCTGGTCGAGCACGTTGGAGTTTGGAAACTCGCTCACGATGCGGGCGATCTTTTCGAGGGCGGGCTCGGGTTGCTCCTCCGCGAAGTGGGTGGTGGCGCGGTCATAAAGCGCGTAGGCCATGAAGATGTTTTTGGAGGCATCCGGGAAGTTCTTGAGGAACTCGTCGAGCAGGCTGGCGGCCTTGCTCCAGTTCTGTAGCCGCGATTGGTTGGCGGCGCGGAAGTAGGAGGACGAAAGCGCAAACGGGCTCTTGGGAAATTTTTCCACATGCTGGTCGAGCAGCGGCTGGGCCTTGTCGTGCTGGCCTGTGTAGAAATAGGAGCCGCCGAGCACGTGCACTAAGATGTCGTGCTCCGGAGTGCCGACCTCGATTTTTTCCAGCATTGGCACGCCGACCTCGATGCAAGTGTCGTATTCGCCATCGTAGAAAAGCACCGAGAGCATCATGCGCCGCACAGCCGGGATATGCTTCGAATCCGGGAAGGCCTTGACGAAGGACTGCGCGAAGCGATGGGTGTCCGCGGGATTACCGACGAGCGAGCTGGTGCGGATGAGATTGAAAAGGTTGTCCTCGCGCCGCTCGGATGCTGGGAAAAACTCTTCAAGCTGCAAGTAGGAAGCGTAAGCACCGCTGGCGTTGCCCATTTTCTCGTTGAGGAAAGCGGCAGCAGCCAGCTTGACCATTTCCGGGGAGCGCTTGCCGCGCCGCATTTCTTCGAGCGCCGCAAGGTCTTTTTCGAGCGCCTGGCGGACCAGGACATTGCCACCATCCGCGACACGCGGCAAAGGGCCGAGCGACTTGATGCGGGCGCGCACGTCGTCGATGGCGGCATCCGTGGTGGGCACGAATTGATACAAGGCGCTTGCTGCACGGTCCATTTCCGCAGCGATGGCGTCTCCGGCGAGTTTCATGAACACCGGCGTGTATTGGTGCATCAGGTAGGGATCGATGATGAGTTCACCGCGGTTTTTCTCGATGAAATCGAGCAGTGCCTGCTCGTTGCGCTTGGTGATGGCGCTGAGCACGAGCTCTTGGAAGCCGGCGACAATGGCGGTTTCCGGTGTGGGGAAGCGCGCCTTGTTCTTGATGGCGATTTCGAGGTGCTCGTTGCCCTCGGGGATCTTGCCGAGCTTGTAGTGGGAAATGGCCATGCCGATGTGGAATGGGCCCTGCGGATAATCGTCGCGCTCGGGATCGCGCTCCTTGAGGAATTTCTGATACTGGCTGATGGCCAGTTCGTAGTCACCGCCGCCCATGGCGGCTTCAGCCCATTTGAGCAGGGCCATTTTCCCGAACTTGTTTTCCCTACCCACGGCGTTCTCGGGATTTGGGAAATCCCGGTAGCAAATTTCAAAAGACTCCACCGCATTTTCCCACTTGCCGAGTTTCATCTCGGTGACGCCCTTGCGATAATAAATTTCACCGAACCTCGGACCGAAAAGCTGGAGCGGCTGGTTGCCGCCGTAGTTCTCCACCGCCTTGGTATGGAAAACGAGCGCTTCCTCCCATTTTTCCTCCTTCATCGCGGCGAGCGCGTTGTTGACGAGGGTGCCAAGATCTTCGTCCTCGGCGGCAGCCGCGACAGTAAGAACCAGTGGAATGGCACAGAGACCGCTGGCAAAAGCGATGAATGAACTGCGGGGAATCATGGTTTCAGAAGGTTTTGAATGACGGATTATGACCCGGTAAGCGGCTGCTCTGGTGACGAAAGCGTCGCCAAGCCGCCCCGGCAAGGGGGAAATCCACGGCATCCGGCAGAAAACACGCTGCGGGTGTTAGTTGAGCAAGTCGGTGAAAGTGACCGAGTTGATGTTCACGCCGGCTAGTGCGTTGAGCACGTCGATCACCCGTTGTTGGGAAGCTTCGCCATCGGCGTAAATCTGCACCAGTGGCTTGGAGTTGGCGGCGCGGGCCGCGCTGGCATACATGTCGAGCTGGCCCCGCAAGAGCGGCATCTCGCGCACGCTCACATCGCTGTCCATCGGTTGCTGGGAGGCTCCGGTGCCGGTGAATACCGCGCCGTTGCGCTCGATGCGGATGAACAAGGGCTCGATCTCTGGCTGCTCGGTGCTCGGATTGGCCGCCGGCAGCGCCATGCCGAGATCGGTCTCGCGCGGTGCAATGGTGGAGGTGACGATGAAGTAGATGAGCAGCAGGAAGCAAACGTCGATCAGCGAGGAAATGTCCAATGCGGGATCGGCTTCCTCGGCAGCTTCGTATTTTCGGTGGCGGGCCATGTCTTGAAGATAGCGGTGATTTTCTCAGGGTTACCGGACGAAGACTCCGAAGACGACCTGATCGACTCCGGCGCGCGCCGCGCCGCGGATGGCGGTCCGGCAGTAGCGGAAGACGGCTTCCTTGTCGCCCCGCAAGTGCAGCTTGGAAACGACACCCAGAGACTCGTGGCGGGCCTTCATGGTTTTGACCATGTCGTATATTTCGTCCTCTCCCGGCAGGATCGTGTTGAAATCCTCGGCGGTGAAGGTGCCGTCCGGACGGATATTGACCACGATACGGCCGCTGCCGTCCTCCTGGCGCTTCGAATTCGCGGCCAGCGGCGGACGCACGTTGGGATCTGTCTGCACGACGATCGCTGTGGCGTTGACGATGAAGAAAATCAACAGCAGGAAGACCATGTCGATCATCGGCGACATATCCAACATGCACTCGGCTTCGGGCTCGGTCGAAACGTTGCGGAGTTTTGAAGTGGCCATGAGATTGGAATTCAGGAATTGCGGCCGCGGGAGCCATACAGATCAACATTGCCCCACGATTATACTGGGACTCATTCAGCGATACCTTCGGGAATCTTGGCGTAAAGGGTATCCGCGTTGACCGTGGCGATCGCCGCGTTGAGCAGTTCCTCACAGGCATGGACGGAATCAGCCACCAGATTGGACAGACGGTTTTTCAGTATATAGAAAACGATGATGCAGGGAATCGCGTTGATCAGTCCCCAGAGGGTGGTGAGCAGGGCCACCGAGATGTCACCCGCCAACTGGCTGGGATCCGCACCGCCGCTCACCTGAAGAGTGCCGAAGGCGCTGACCATGCCGAGGACGGTGCCTAGAAGCCCCAGCATCGGAGAAGCTTGCGCACATACCGAGATGTAGTTGATCCATGTCATGGTCTTGCGGTTTTCGTTAACCGTGAAATCCGCCATCGCGTCCTCCACCTGATCGCGGCCGAGGTCCTCGCTACGGGTGGCGTCGATATTGGGGAAGGCATAGGCGACCATTCTCCCAAGATAGGAGGGGTGGCTTGCTGCCAATTCGATGGCGGAGCGCACGCGGCAGTTGATCATGTGGTCCATCAGCGCCGCCTTGAGATCATCGGGACAATACTTGGCCTTGGTCAGCGCCATGAAGTTGTAAACCGCCAGCGCGATGAAGGCGATGATCGCGGCACCGATGAATAGCATCGTCGGGCCACCATCGATTACCCATACATCAAGCATCGTTTTAGTCTTGGGAGCGGCACCTTGAGCGAACATGGCTGGAGTGGTGAGCGCAAGGGTCATCAGACTGGCAATGAAGGCCTGTCCGGAACGGCGGGAGAAATGAGGAATCATTGGGGTTGCGGTAGGTCAGAGATTTCTTCGCGAACTCTGGAAATTGTGATGGCCCCAGCAAGCAAGAATTTCAAAAAAATGCGACCATCCGTCTTTTCAAAAAAGCAAAGCCCCGCCGGTGCGGCAGACGGGCCTTGCATCGTCAGGACCAAAGCGCTAGTCAACGGCGCAATGAGCAGTGCGCGGCCGAAACCACAGAGAAACCCCTCATGGCAGCGCACGCTGCTGCGTGTGCTGCTGATCTGCGCGGGCAGTGTCGCCATCCTGCTGCCAGCCTGGTTGCCCGATCGACCGGCCGTACCGGTAAGTCGCGGCACGGTGGAGTTGTTGCAAGCCTTCCTGCTGGCGGCGGCGGCCGCCGTGATGCTCGGTGCCGCACCACACGCCGGAGCATACCGTCCGGTTTGTCGGGTTTTGGCGCTGGGCTTGATCGCTGCATTTGTCGGCGAGATTGAGGATTTTATCTCAGGGATTCTGCAATGGCCGTTTCCGGAGGCATGGGTGATCGGGGGAATCCTGCTGGTAGCGCTGGTGACGACTTTCAAGCACCGGCGGGTAATGCTGCATTTCCTCGCCACGTTCGGGCAGCACGCTGGTTCCGGTTTGATTGCCGCAGCCCTGCTGATCATTTATGTATTCAACCGGGTGATCGGGGCTGCTGCGTTTTGGAAGGCCTCGCTCGGCGATGCTTTCTCGCCGGACATTCCGAAAATCTGTAAAAGCTATCTCGAACTGCTTGCGTGTTATCTGATTTTCATCGGAGCGCTGGGCTTATCGATCACGCTCGCCCGCCGCAAGGAACCTCTCTGAATCATGTTCCACATTGTTTTGTTAGAACCGGAAATCCCGCACAACGCCGGTGCCGCAGGCCGCTTGTCGCTGGCTACGGATTCCACGCTGCACCTCATCGAGCCGCTCGGGTTTTCGCTCGATGACAAACACGTCCGCCGCACCGGCCTCGATTACTGGCACGATGTGAAACTGCATGTCTGGAAATCCTTGCCTGCCCTGCGGGCCGCCGCGGACCCCGGCGCCTCATTCTGGTATCTCAGCACCAAGGCGGGAAACACGCCATGGACCGCCGCGTTCAAACCCGGCGACTACCTCGTCTTCGGTCGTGAAACCAAAGGCCTGCCGGAGGAAATCATCCGCAGTGCCGGTGATCGCGCCCTGCGCATCCCGATGGTCCCCGGCGGCACCCGCAGCCTGAATCTCGCCACCGCCGTGGCCATCGTGCTCTACGAGGCGGTGCGCCAACAAGACCCCGACTGGTGATGCCACTAGGGAGCGCATGGTAATCAACGGCTACTTTGCGGCATCCGGGAGGCGGACTTTTACGACGAGAGCATCGGATACCGCGGAGGGGTTGGCCGCCCGCAAGCCGGGAGCTCACGGATGTTCTCTATGGCGGAACCTACCGCTGGGTAACCGTAACCCGCGTGGTTGAAACATTCCCAAGTCCAATATTGCGCCAATCGCCCAAACCTGCGTGAATCACACTGCCAACAACATCAATCAGGTCCGCCGCGCTCTGCCTGCGCGTCCTCCGAGGAGCCCGGTGCGGTAGTTCCGCACGCCGGGATCTGCGAGGGGGGTATCAGGCAACTGACGTCCCTACCTTAATCAGCAACAAAATGAACACTGGTTGTGGCCTGTAGTTTTCCTGGCAGCAGCAGCTTTCCTCTCAAAAATCATCAGAAATAGAGCCGAACAATAAAGGGTGCCGCTAAGGCTGAGGGACGAAGCCTTCGTCTGCGCCCTTACTTGACGGCCATAGCTTCAGCGACGTCTGATGCGTTTTGTGTTTGCAGTGCCGCTGTTAGAGGCTGATGCGACACAAGGTGGGCGGCGATTTGATCGTTTCGCCCGATGGGACTGGGGGTGGATTTTCCCGCATCGCACCACCGATGGGAGGTTTGCAAGCCACATGGCGCGGCG
>CANLKN010000031.1 GCA_947491475.1 Akkermansiaceae bacterium
TGTTGGGGCACTTCGAGGATGTTGGACATGCTCCCCGATCCAAGCACTTTGGCAGCGCCCTGAGGGAAGCGGTTTTACATCCGCAAGTGGTGCACTTTGAATTCTAACAAGTGATTATCAGGTGGTGCACTTTGGGTGATCGCCGACAACAGGTCCAACCCCAGAATCAAGTTTGCGGTAGATCTCAAGACGAGCTACCGCGACCCCGATTTCCCCGGGCATGTCAACGGATTCACTCTTGGTAGCCACGGAGCTTATTTTAAGGAGCGAACCTCGACGAAAAACATTCAATTCCCATACTCAGACTACAGCGGACACTATTGCTTGGGGGTGATCTATACGCGAATTCTATCCGAAGAACTCGATGAGACCCGCGCCTATGCAGTCAAGGAGTTGGGCCATATTGAAGAAGGGGCACCTTATGTTGGTCCAGAAATCCTAGTTCCAAGCCTTCGATCAATTACATCCGTAGTACGGGATTTCGAGTTCTTTGTTTGCGAGAAGTGGCAAATCGCCAGTGACAGGCAAGGTTCGGGTAACACGGCAAACATCGGAGCAATCACTTGGATTGAAGACATCCGCCTCTGTCGGTGAGTGTTCTCAAAACTCGGCGAAAAGTGGTTCGATGAATATTGGATGAACCATGGTAGTGCCACCATGCTTCTTGATGATAAGCCAATGCCGATCAAGAGGCTTTGTGATTTTATGGATTTCAAAGGAGCTGAAAAATCTAAAATTGTTCCGGTGCGCACTAAAACAAAACCCCGCAAAACGAAACCACAATGCGAGTAATCACACCGCCTCTGAAGAGCCAGGGCATCAAAACCAAGTTGGTGCCTTGGATCAATTTGCTCAAACCGGATTTCAAAGGACGCTGGATCGAACCATTTCTTGGCACGGGTGTTGTGGCACTCAATTCGGGAAGTCGAAATGCACTACTAGGCGACATCAATCCACATATCATCCGCCTCTACCAAGCGATCCAGTCGGGGGAAATCACACCAGGTATTGCACGACAGTTTCTCGAATTGGAAGGGGCTGAGCTTAGAGCGGCAGATGAAAATGGTTACGTCCATTTTCGCACTATTCGGGATCGTTTCAACACCCACTTTGCTCCATTGGATCTACTCTTCCTATCGCGGGCTGGCTTCAATGGAATGATGCGCTTCAACCGCAAGGGCGCTTGGAATATTCCATTTTGCAAAAAACCCGAGCGGTTTGCCCGAGCTTATATAACAAAAATTGTCAACCAAGTGGAGGACGCGGCCAAGGTAATCCAGCCTGATTGGGAGTTTATTCATGCTGATTTTGAGAAAATCATCAAGATGGCCGGTCCCGATGATTTGATTTATTGTGACCCTCCTTACCTTGGCCGCCATGTGGATTATTTCAATAGCTGGACCGAATACGATGAGGAGCGCTTGTTCACTCTCCTGTCGGCGACACCTGCTCGCTTCATTCTCTCAACTTGGCACCACAACGATTATCGGACAAATCTGACGCTTGAACAGTATTGGAACCGCTTCAACATCGTCACTCGCGAGCACTTTTACCATACCGGCGGCAAATTGGAAAATCGCAGGGAGGTAGTCGAAGCATTAGTATTCAATTTCGAAGCATCCATGCCCGTGCATACTCTTCGCAATGCTGAAAAACAGGAACAATACGAATTGTTCGCCGCAAATGCGAAAAAGGCGGTTTAAATTCGGGTGTTTTGACTCATTTCTAACGTGCTTTGCTCCCGCTATAACAAATCCCACCTGCTTCGAACCTTTCCCATTCCCCACCCTCGAAGAATCCCCGCTCAAGCAGAGCATCCGCGATCTCGGCGAGCGTTTGGACGCGCACCGCAAGCGCCAGCAGGAGTTGCATCCCGGCCTCACGCTCACAGGCATGTATAACGTCCTCGAAAAACTCCGCAGCGGAGAACCACTCACCGCCAAGGAAAAGCAAATCCACGACCAAGGCCTCGTCACCCTGCTCAAGCAGATCCACGACGAGCTCGATGAAGCCGTCTTTGAAGCCTATGGCTGGCAGGATCTGTCCGCCAATGCATCGCACTGTAGCGTCGGTCTGCGACCTTCGCTGGCGAATGAACCAGCGCCTTCGCTCTCTTCCAATGGCAACGACGGTCATAGACCGCCGCTACAAGCATCTCATTCGTCCGACGCTCACAGAGCGCCGCTACAAGCCACCCCAGTCGCCTTTTCCAATCTCAGCATTTCAGCTTCTCAGCATTTCAGCATTTATCCCGACGCCCTCCTCACCCGCCTCGTCGCCCTCAACCACGCCCGTGCCGCCGAGGAAAAGCGCTGCCTCATCCGCTGGCTGCGCCCGGAATATCAGAATCCAAACGCCGCCGCATCCCAACCCATCCAAGCCACGCTAGCAGGCACCGAAGCATCTTCTTCACATCCACAATCCACGATCCACGATCCACAATCTCCGGATTGGCCTTCCAAGCTCCCCGCCCAAGTCACCCTCATCCGCCAACTCCTCGCCCAAAACCTCACTGCCACCCCAGAACAACTCTCCGCCCGCTTCGGCCGCAAGAACGCCAAACGCACCGAGCAGATCGAGGGGATCATCGAGACGTTAAGGGGGCTGGGGCAGGTGTAACTCGAAACTCCAAATTGCAATGATTGATCCCGGTCGAAGGCCCGCAGGACAACCCACGGCGGGTTAAATCGGAGTGGCGCAAGCAACTCGCGTTGCGCTAACTTCCCCTACCATGAATGCAACGAATTCTATTGCGATGAATGCTACTGAATCCACTCACGATGACGACCTTGAGCCCACCCGGCCTAAACCCCTTGGTCACGGCGGGCATTGGTTCGCCATGGGGCTGGAGGGCGACGCTCTACTGCATTTCGTCATGAAAACCGTTCGAAACAATTCCTTTTCCTCTGAGTTGCGACCAACTCCCTGGCCGGACGCCGCATACCCCATGCTGTCCCGCATGGAGGCATCGCACGCGTCATTACAAATCGTCGCTTTGGCCGGAGCCGGCAAAGGCGGTGCGTCACTTACCATGCTCTCTGCCTTTCCGGCATTCACCCGCACTTCCGAGTGGGTGATCGAGATTGAGAATTCCACGGACTCCTACGGTCCATACGAGGGAACCGTGACCGCCTCCGCCGCATGCGGACACGAAATCGAATTCTTCGCCACCGATTTCGAGATTGAGGCGGAGAACTGGCGAAAACCCGGACTGGCGCGTGTCGCATTGGCCGGTCTTGCCCTCGACATGGTTTCTTATGCCGCTGAGCCGTGGGTCATCCGCGAGGGGCCGCGGGTTGAAGAGAAAAAACAGGAATTACGCGAGGCTGGGAGACACGCCGAAGCGGACGATCCGGATTTTCATGTCGTCCTCAAATCCGATGCGCTGCGCACCTTCTTTTCCATGGACGACGACGAGCACATGCTCATCGGACGGATCATGTCCGTCACAGCCATCAAGCCGCTGCCGTCATTCCAGGGTTGGCGTTTGGAGATCGAGTGCCTGCCCGACAAGATTCCGAGTGGTCACCGGCTGATCGTTTACGTGTTTCCACCCGCCTGGAAGGAGGCCAAGCCACCTCGCAAAGGCCAACTGGTGGAAGCAACAATCTGGCTTCAAGGGTCATGGCTCGGCGGCGATCCGGAGGAGAACGAAAGGATCTGGAACGGGTGACGGCGAAGTTCCTCTGACAGCCGTTTCCCTATTCCAATCTGTCCAATCCATGCTTGATCCAGCATCCATGATCTCCTATCAATCCGCCGCATCCCTCCACCATAGCTTAGTTTAGCCACTGCGTGGTCGGATTTTCCGGGCCGCCTCAGTCGGTTCGATTGACGATTGTTGATTTTTGAATGGGTGATTGGATGTTGATTGGCCGTTCCGTCACATCAACAATCCAAAATCTTCAATCATCAATCGTAAATCGAAGGGACTACACTCAGGGTGTGAAAAGCACCTTGCCCGCGCGCTGCGGCGCATCAAGGCGGGCGAGCGCTTGATGATATTCATCTAACGAAAATGTGGTGTCCACCGGCTGCAAGAGCCTGCCAGCCGCGACGCGGGTGGCGAGATCCTGATAGACGGCGTGGACTTCCGCGGCCGGCGCGTTTTCCACCCAGCGGGTGACCCACAGGCCGCGCACGCGGATGTCGCGGAAGATGAGCAGGCCATTGGGAAGCGTGAGCGGCTTGCGGCCCATCGCGCCGTAGGTGATGTGGGTGCCTCCTTCGCGCAGCAGTTTCATGACACGCAGCGCGCTCTCGCCGCCCACCGCGTTGAAGGCGAGCGCGGCTTTGGCTCCACCGAGCGCGGATTTCGCAGCGGCGAGGCCTTCGTCGTCATCAAGGAAAACGTGGTCGGCTCCGAGTTTGCGGAGTTCATCCATCAACTCCGCGCGGCGGACGAAGGAAACCGTGCGGATGCCCAGATCGCGGGCGAGCTGGATCACGCAGCGGCCGACAGCGGAGTTACCGGCGTTCTGCACGATCCAATCGCCTTTCACCGCCGCCTCGATGCCGTGCAACAACCTCCATGCGGTGGCGGGATTCACCTTGAGCATGGCGGCTTGCAGCGGATCGATGCCCGGCGGCAGTTTGAAAAGCGAGTCAGCAGCCACGGTGGTGTGGGTGGCCCAGGTGTCCGCGCGGCGCAGGAAAATCACGCGGTCGCCCGCTTGGAACGCTGAGTCGCCACTGGCCACGACTTCACCGCAGCCTTCCACTCCGGGGGTGGCGGGCAGTTCGAGTTTTACCCCATAAGTGCCCTCGATCGTGTTGAGATCCGCCGGATTGATCGGCGCGGCGAGGATGCGGACCAGGACTTCGCCAGTTTCGGGCGGACGCGGTGAAAAGTCCTCGATTTCAAGCGTCTCGGCGGGTTTTCCAGTCTGGCGAATGATCAGGTGCTTGCCCGTTGGGGCGTTTGTGTCGGAGCTCATGCAGGAACTTTGCCAGATCGAGGCGGCGAGCCAAGGAGGAAGCGCGTAATCCTGATGGACGACGCATCAAACCACATTGGATGAACCGCAAAGCCGCCAAGGTCGCAAAGGTCGCAAAGGTCGCAAAGGTCGCAAAGGGTCGCAAAGGGTCGCAAAGGGTCGCAGAGAGAATTTTTTGGAAACCTTTGCGCTTACTTTGCGTTCTCGGAGGCTCTGTGGTGAAAAATTCCATTACTCGATGTGTCGGCCATGTTCCAAGTATTGCGGCGCGGGTGCGGATGAGTCATGGTCCGCGCGATGGAATTCTTGTTCGACTGGCCGGAGTTTTTGCCCGCGTTCGAGCGCGTGGGAAAACATGCCGGATTTGCCTCGGAAATCCTGGTGGAAACCGACGCCGGGCCGCTGGTGGTCTGGCGCAGACTGGGCAATGGGCGGCGGGTTTATCTATCAGCCGGCATCCACGGCGACGAACCGGCCGGTCCGCTCGCGCTGCTCGAACTGATGCGCGCCGGGTTTTTTGCGTGCGATACCGATTGGACCATCTGCCCGGCGCTCAATCCCACCGGGCTCGCCAATGCTTGCAGGGACAATGCGCAGGGAACGGATTTGAACCGCGATTACCGCCTGCAGCGAAGCCGCGAGGTGACCGCGCACGCCGCGTGGTTGGCGGCCAGGGCGGTGCCCGATTTGTTTGTTTCGCTGCACGAGGATTGGGAGGTCTCCGGTTTTTATCTCTATGAAATCAACCTCGGCGCGGACGACCCGCGGCGTGCTCACGGGATCATCGACGCAGTGAAACCGTGGTTTCCTCCAGAAGCCGGCCCTGAAATCGACGGCCATCTGGCGCGTGAGGAGGGCTGGATTTTCCATGAAGCCGAGGCCGATGTCCCGGAGGGCTGGCCGGAGGCGATTTTCATGGCGAAACTCGGATGTCCTCTCTCCTTCACCTTCGAGACCCCGAGCCATGAGGCGATCGCCGCGCGGGTCGCAGCTCAGTGCGCCGCTGTGCGTGCCGCATGCCGGGTTTTTTGAAGCATGCAAATTCCGATCAAGCGGGCTCGACTCGCGCGCGCCCATGGTGTGGGGTTTCTCCCGTAATGAGTTCCAGCAAGCCCGTCACCCTGCCAGTTAGCCACGATCTTGAGATCAAGGATGCCCAGTTGATCTTTAACCGGGTCTGGAAGGGGCTGGAGAATGACCACGGGCGCAAAAACCTGCTTTTTCCAAAGGAGCTCATCCTTCTCGGTGGAGCACCTGGCGCCGGCAAGGGCACCCACACGGATTTCATCCGGAAAGTGCGTGGCATTTCATCAAGACCGATCGTGATGAGCCAGTTGCTTGACTCCCCGGACGCCCGCAAGATCAAGGCGGCCGGCGGCATGGTGGGAGACGAAGAGGTGCTGCGGCTGCTGTTGCGCGAGTTGCTCAAACCGGAACACCGCGATAGCACCGTGCTCGATGGTTTTCCGCGCACCGGCGTGCAGGTGGAATGCCTCAAGATGCTCTACGATCAGATGATCTCATTGCGGCGCGAGTTTTCCAACACGAGAGAGGCGCACCTTTTCAAGCAGCCGACCTTCCACATCATGGTGCTTTTCGTGGATGAAGCGGAGAGCGTCGCCCGCCAACTCAAGCGCGGTCGCGAATCCGTGGCTCACAATAAAGAGGTGCGTCAGTCCGGAGTGGGTGAGTTGTTGGAGGAGCGCGCCACGGACTTTGATCCGGAACTCGCCCGCAACCGCTACCGGACGTTCAAGGAAAAGACCTATGATGCGCTGGTCTCGCTCAAGCAAATCTTCCACTATCATTTCATCAACGCGCAGGCCTCGATCGAGACCGTTCAACGCAACATCATCCGCGAGCTGGAATACCAAAGCTCACTTGAGCTCGACCCGCGCACCTATGACACCCTGCGCCACATCCCGCTGGCCGATGAAATCGTCAAGCACGCGCGCCAGGAACTGGTCAACCGGCTCGATAGTTATGAGGTGGAGCACGCGCAGCTGCTCTATGCCGTCGTCGATTTCATTCAGCACAAAACCATGCCCATCATCATGCGCTATGCCGTAAGCGGGCGGGCGATGATCAACACGGAAGATGTCTTGTTTGATAACCCGGTGGCTCTCGCAATCCTGATTGATATCTTTTCTGAGCGCGGTTTCCGCACCAGCGTGGACATCCACCAACAGGAAATCCCGGTGCGTTTTGATGTGGCCACCGGATTGATCGAAACGCGGCGCAAGAAAGTTTACCGGATCACCGTGATGTTCACCGGCTCTACGATCCGCCGCGGATGATCATGCAGCTTGAACTGCCGGTCGGATGCCACAAGGTCCTGGCCTCGGTGAAAACGTGGATGAAGTGGGGCAGACCATTGAGCCCGAAAACTGACTTACGAAGGTAAATTGCATGCGCCATGCCCATTCATCTCCATCCAAATCAGCCCCGTTTTCGGCATGATATGCGGGGTAGAGAAGACAGATTCCGGTATAATCAACGCCCGACAACCAAAGAACCACCACCATGGAAACCCTCAAATTCCTCCTCAATAGCAAAAAAGCCGACATTGAAAGCCCGCGCGAAGTCGTCCGCGAGGCCATCAGTTGGATGCACACGCAGTTCCACAACGCGGAGTTGGTTTATCACTATTCCGATGGCGGATCCGGCCTCGGCTCATACGGCTATTTCCAGATCAAATCCATCCTTAAGGAAACAGCCATCACCCTTCACATCAAGATCGCGGAGATCAACTGCGTCCCCTACGCCTTCGCCGAAGTCCGCGTCCGCGGACACCACGAAATGATCCTTTTCCCCTTCTTCGGCGAAGTCGGTTCTGCCGATGGCAAGCTGACCATTCTCCACTACATCGCGGATTTCATCCTCAGCACCACGCCTGATATCTCGGCGCTGTGAACGTCAGCCTAAAACATCCAATTGCCCGGCTCGCCGTGTATTAGGCCCCGATCGGGTGCCAGATGGTTTTCGCTTCGGTGAAATCCCGGATCGAGTAGGGTGTTTCATGCTTTCCAGAGAACCAATCGGTGGCAGGCGGGTGGATTACCACGCGCTTGACGCTGTCGGCCGCGCCTTGTTGCAGGGCGGTGGCATCCGCTTTGTCTGCCACTGCGGCGATGGCGCGGATGTGCTCGTGGGTGGCGAAGGTGGCAAGCATGTCGGCGCGGTCGCCGGTGATCAGGTTGACCACCCCTCCGGGCAGATCGCTGACGGCGAGAATTTCACCTAACAGAATGGCGGGGTAGGGGCACTCGCGCGAGGCGAGCGCAACCACAGAATTTCCCGCAGTGATGGCGGGGAGGATCAAAGTGATCAATCCTAACAAGGGAGCGTCTTCAGGCGCGAGGATACCGACGATGCCGACGGGTTCGGTGACGGTGAAGTTGAAATGCGACGTGGCAACCGGGTTCACGCTGCCGAGGACTTGTTCGTATTTGTCCGCCCATCCGGCGTAGTGGACCATGCGGTCGATGGTGGAGCGAACCTCGCGGGTGCTGGTCACGGCGGCCATTTCCGTGGCGCGCGATTCGAGCATTTCCGCGAGGCGGTAGAGAATTTGGGCGCGGTTGTAGGGCGTGCGTTTCGCCCAGCCGGCTCCGGCTTTGGCGGCTGCTTCCACGGCGTTTCTCACATCCTTCCTGGTGCACAGAGGGATGTTGCAGAGGAAATTCCCGGAGTTGTCTGTGAGAGGTGCCACACGGCCCGACTCGGAGCGGATGAAGGCTCCGCCGACGTAGCATTTGGGAGTTTTGGTGATTTTGAGCATGCGGTGATTGAGGACCCAGATCGGGGGATTACAAGATCGAAACGAATCGCCTCCAATTTCTCATGGCTAGCAAAATTGAGGCTTTCTCCTGTGCAAGTGGCTCAAGCTGGCCAGCGCCATTCTTCGCCGCATGGCTCTCAACGTCCACAATCGCAAAAGCCTCCCATCAGGTTTCCGCATGTTCATGGATGAAATGCGGTGGCTGGGTGTGGACTTGCTTCTTTTCCTCGACGATCTCGCCGTCGTCCATGCGGGCGATTCGGTCGGCGTAGGAAAAGATGCGGTTGTCGTGAGTGACGATGATTACGGCGCGCTCCGGCGAGCGGGCGACGTTGCGGAAAAGCTCGAGCACGATTTCGCCGTTGTGCGCGTCGAGCGCGGCGGTCGGTTCGTCACAGATGACGAGCGGCGGTTCGTGGACCAGTGCGCGGGCGATGGCGACGCGCTGCTGCTGGCCGCCGGAGAGTTTGTTAGGTGAATCGTTCCAGCGCTTGCCGAGGTCCACCTTGTCGAGAATGGCTCGGGCCCGTTTGATTGCCACGCCATGGGAAAATCCCTGGATGAGTAGCGGAATGCCGACGTTTTCCGCCACGCTGAGGGTGGGGATGAGATTGAATTGTTGGAAAATGAATCCGATGTGTGAGGCGCGGAAGCGGGTAAGCGCCCCGCCGGACATGCGGTGGAGCGGGTTTTGAAAAACATCGATCTCGCCGCTTTCGACCCGCAGCGTGCCGGCGATGGCGCTGAGCAGGGTGGTTTTGCCACAACCGGACGGCCCCACGAGCATGAGGATCTCGCCGGCGTAGGCTTGAAGATTCACCTGCTTGAGCACATGGATGCGGTCCTGCCCGTCGCCGAAGTGTTTCTCCACGGCGCGCACATCCACCACTTGTGGTCCATTTGCCTTTTTCATGAGCGGAAGGCTTTGGCGGTTTCGCAGAAGTTGAGGAGCAGAATGCCCATGGACTTGAAGCTGCCGGGGTGCTTCCGCTTGTCGAGCAAGAAGGGCTCAATGCAAATTCTGGAAGGCTGCGCTAATAGCCGCTCGAATCCTCGGAGAAGGCCCACGGGGCTTGATAGGCTCCGGTGCGTTGGGTTTCGAGTTGGCGGAGCAGGTCGTTGAGCAGGGCGGAGGCCCCGAAGCGGTAGCGGCGGTTGTTGAGCCATCCGTCGCCGAGGGTTTCCTTGACGGCGATGAGGAATTGCAGCGCCTGCTTGGCAGTGCGGATGCCGCCGGCGGGTTTCATGGCGATCTCGTTGCCGGTGGCGAGGAAGTGGTCGCGGATGGCGTCGAGCATCACCTGGTTATTGCCGAGAGTGGCATTGGCGGAGGTTTTGCCGGTGGAGGTCTTGATGAAATCGCCGGGGCGCAGCACGCGCATCGCGAGAAACGAGGCCGCGCGGATGTGATCGTAGGTTTCCAGCTCGCTGGTTTCGAGGATCACCTTGAGCGTGGCATCGCCGCAGGCCTCAAGCACGGCGGAAATCTCGTCCTGCACGAGGTTGAGCTCACCCATGAGAAACGCACCGCGGTTGATGACCATGTCGATTTCGTCCGCACCATCGGCAACGGCTTGGCGGACCTCAGCGAGACGTGTCTTGAGCGGTGCCTGGCCGGAGGGAAACGCGGTGGCCACCGAGGCGATGCGCACCGGCGTGCCTTTGACGTGCTTGGCCGCGTGCTTCACCATCGATGGGTAAACGCAGACCGCGGCGACTTGCGGGATGTCCGGCGCGTTGTGCGGGCGCAGTGCCTTGCGGCAGAGCGAGGCCACCTTGCCCGGCGTGTCCTTGCCCTCGAGGGTCGTCAGATCGACCATGGAAACGGCGAGCCGCAGGCCGAAGAGCTTGGAGGATTTCTTGATGCTGCGGGTGGTGTATTTGGACACGCGTTCCTCAATACCGGCTTGATCAACCGGGCCGACCTCGTCGAGCAGGCGTTGCAGGGAATTGCGGCGAATCATGACGCAGGGTGTTCTGTTGCGCCCGGCGTTGCCAAGTTTCAATTCCCGCCATAGTTTCAATTCCCGCTTCGACAAAATGCTTGAAGGGATGTTAGGGCAGGTCTTGGATGAAAACCTAACCAACTGCTACAGCACCATGATCCAGGAATTTAAAAACTTCATCCTCAAGGGAAACGCCATCGATCTTTCTGTGGGCGTTTTGATAGGAGCCTCATTTGGCAAGGTGGTCACTGCGGTGACAGACGGTGTGATCAAGCCGGTCATCAGCTTGATCGGGGGCGACTCTGAGGTCTCGCTCAAACTCGGCATTGTCGATGTGGGCTTGGTGATCAACGCGCTTATCGGATTGCTGATCACGGGTGCCGTGTTGTTTTTTGTTTTCATCAAGCCAATGCTGAAACTGCGGGCATTGACCGAGAAACCTGCCGCGCCAGCCGAAGCGCCCGAGCCGAGCGCCGAGGAGAAGCTGCTTGCCGAGATTCGCGACCTGCTGAAGCAAAAGTCCTGATTTTCCGCTCGTCAGCCGCTCGGGCGGCTCCTACAGTCGCGCGGAACAAGAATTTCCGAATTTTTCGGAAAAAGTTGGCACGGTCAGTGCTGATTCCAGATCACCAATCCACCGTAATATGAAAAAAATCGAAGCGATCATCAAACCGTTCAAGCTGGAAGAAGTCAAGGAGGCCCTCGCCGAGGTGGGTGTGCAAGGAATGACGGTCACCGAAGTCAAGGGCTTCGGCCGTCAGAAAGGGCACACGGAAATTTACCGCGGCTCGGAATACACCGTGGACTTCCTTCCGAAGGTCAAAATCGAGATTGTCGTGGATGACGCGCAGTCCGAGAGCGTGGCCTCGGTGATCGTCAAGAGTGCCAACACCGGCAAGATCGGCGATGGCAAGGTGTTCATTTCCCCGGTGGAGGAAGCGATCCGCATCCGCACGGGCGAAACCGGTTCCTCCGCTGTGGCGGTGAACTGAGTTTGCCGACAATTTTTTCAAAAAACCAACGGTTCCTTGGTGGGAGCCGTTGGTTTTTTAGGTTCTCTTCCAGTGGTCAGCGGCGTGCGGATTGCCAATCGCGGAAAGCCGCGCCGAGTTGGTGGGTGCCATCAACCGGGGTGAGTGATTCCGGTGCGATGGTGGGGGTTTCAAGAGCGATTTCCGCCGCGCGGCCGCAGAGCCAGGCCGCATGGGCAGCGGCTTGAGATGGCGGCAGGCCTGCGGCAAGGCGGGCACCGATGACCCCGGCGAGCAAATCCCCTTGGCCGCCGGTGGCCATGCCGGGAGAGCCGGTGGCATTGCACCAAAGCGGCTGGCCGGCACGGGAAATCAGGCTGCGCCCGCCTTTGAGCAGTAGAGTGGACGGGAAACGTTCGGCAAACATCCGGGCGGCTTGCTCGCGCGGCAGATCTGCAAGATCCGGGGCCAGCCGGCGGAATTCTCCGGGGTGGGGAGTGAGCACGTGGGAGTTTTTGAAAATAGCGTGACTGCCGGTTCTGGCGATCGTGTTGAGTGCGTCGGCATCGATGACCGCAGGCATGGATTGAATTTCCAGCCAATCGAGGAAATCAGCGGAATTTTCCTCATCGAGCACTCCGAGGCCGCATCCGAGCACCAGCGCATCGCAGTCGAGGGCACCAAGACTGTGGAATGAGCGATAGGGTGCGACGATGATTTCCGGCGGGCACTTGGCGGTGATGATGGCTGCGGCGGCGGCTGGCACATGAAGCGTGACCAGCCCGGCACCGCCGCGCAGCGCACCGGTGGCTGCGAGCACGGCTGCACCGGGGTAGCGTTCCGAGCCGGCGAGCACCGCCACGCGCCCGGCAAGGCCTTTATGAAAATCGTAGGGTCTGGGGGATTTCCCGAAATCCATTTCCTGCGGGCAGATCAGTTCGATTTCACTGGGATTGGAAATGGTGAGGATTTCGATGGGCACCAGCACGAGCGAGCCCACGGCATGGACGGCGTGGCTGGTCAGCAGGCCTTGCTTGGGATTGCCGATCATGAAGGTGGCGTCCGCAGTGACCGCTCCGGGTGAGGGCGAGCCGCAATCGGCATCCACACCAGAGGGCAGGTCCACCGCCGCCACGCGCGCAGCGGCATTTTGGCGCAGCCATTCCATTTCCGCGGCGAGGCTGAAAAGCGGTTCGCGCAGCGGACCTCGGGCCCCGATGCCTAGCAGTCCGTCGAGCAGCAGCAGCGGGCTATTGAGGTCGAGGAAAGGTGGCATGTCCTGCATTTCCAAGGGATCGAGCTCAAGCCATTTGCTGCGTGTGAGTGGAGCGCACTCTCCAAGCGGGAACGCCGGGCGCACTGAGATTTCCCAACCATAAAAGTCCCGCAGGATGCGCAGGGCGACCAGTGTGTCGCCTGCATTGTGGCCTTTTCCGAGATAACCGATGGCGGTGCCGGGCTGGGTGAAAAACCGTGCCAGCGCATGCCCGAGCCGGGTGCCGGCGAGATCGAGCAATCGTTCCTCACTCCATCCGGCGGCGATGGCGGCGGCCTCGGCGGCGCGCATTTCCTGGCAAGTCACGGCAGACATGCAGACAAACTAACCCGCTGCGGGAGCAATTGCAGTCCGAAAAATAGACGGTGACCTGTCACCGGATCAACTCGACCGGCGGTAGCGCAGGATGCCCTCGGCGATGGCGCGGGCGATGGCTTCACGATAGTTGCCGGTTTTCATACGCTCACGATCCTCGACGTTGCTGACAAAACCGCCCTCGACCAGAATTCCGGGCAGGTTGCAGTTCCGAATCACGTAGTAGCGCGCAAACTTGGCGTTGCGATCCACCGTGCGGGTGCGGCGCACCAGACTGTTTTGCACATGCTGCGCCAGGCACTGGCCTTCGCGGTTGTAATAGAAGGTTTCCAAGCCGCTCACGTGTTCCTTCCACGTGTAATTGTAATGAATGCTCACAAAAATCGCGTTCTTGTAGCGGTTGCCGATCGCCACGCGCTGCGGCAGCGAGACAAAATAATCGCTGCGGCGCGTCATCACGGTCTGGAAACCCATGCGCTTGAGATTGTTTTCCAAACGCACCGCGGTATCCAGCGCCAGGTGTTTTTCATACACCTTGCCCCATTGCCCGCCGTTGTCGTGGCCGCCGTGGCCGGCATCGATCACCACCGTGCGGAAATTCGCCGCCCACGCACCGGAGCCCAGCGCACATGCAGCCGTCACGGCCAGAATACGAAGTATGATTTTCATGGGAAAAAGTAAGGAAATAAAAACTATTAAGAAAAATTGATATTTTTAAAAAATTGTAAAGATAATTTTTCAGACTAGCGACATTTTTCCCGGCTGCGGATGTATGCTACTGGATGGTGATCTGCGGGCGGTCCGATGCTTTGCGGGTTTTGGCGCGCCTTTCAGCCGCAGCCTTGGGGTCATAGGGGATGCTGTTGGCCACGCGGACGCTGCCATCACCGAAGGTGAGCAACTGTGGATCCCCCTGTGGACCGCGCTGGTGGATCTGGCGCTCGACGAGCCTGCCGTCGGTGTCGATCACGCAGTGGACCCACATCGAAGGAGTGGCGAGAAACATGACGTGAAGGCGTTGTTGGCGGTCCACGGTGCACAGTGGTTTGCGCAGCATCAGCACGTCGCCAAGCAGGAAGGTGCGGACCAATTGGCCGGACATGCCATCGACGATCTGGGCATAGATCTGGGATTTCGAGTCGCCTGTGAAATTGATCACGCGGAACTCGCGGGTTTGGTCCGAAGCGCCTGAAACTCCGACCTTTTGGGACCAATACCGGCTGCCGGGTGTTTGGTTGAAAAACGCGCGGTTGGTGGAGGTCCCTGCGTCGGATTTGCCGGGTTGTTGGATGACGGCGGAGACGGTGAAGTTTCCGGGCTCGGCGAGTTGGAAATGTTGGGAAAGGTCCACCTCGCGTGCCATCGTCTGGCCGGCCTGGATTTTCATGGGTCCGAAGAGCACACGGTTTTTCGGGTTGACGGTCGCGCCACTATTTTTTTTGACGATAAAATCGAGCCACTGCAAGCGGCCGTCGCTTTGGAAGACGAGTTCGCGGCCGGAGTGGTTGGTGATGGTGACCACGGCGATGACCGGTTCACCGGCGAGGTGCTGTTTCTTGGGCAGGCGCAGCGAGGCGGCGATCTGGGCGTGGGCGAAACCGGCCCCCAGCAGGAGAATGGCGAGTGTCTTGAGGGTTCGGCAGCTCATGGGTGCGGCAGAGGTAGCCCACCGCGGCGGCGCCGTCAATCTAACGCCACTAACGATTGGCGAGCGGCGGCGGGATACCGGCTGCACGAGTTTCCGTCCATTCTATCAACCCCGGTTTTGGATTTGATGACAGGCGGTCTCTGGTCAAGCGCTTGCTCAGGCCAGTTCGCAGGCGAGGCGGATGGCGGAGATCATCGAGGATGGATCCGCGAGTCCTTTGCCTGCTAGCGGGAAGGCGGTGCCATGATCCGGACTGGTGCGTGGTTTTGGCAGGCCGAGTGTCACGTTCACGGCGTTGTCGAAATCGAGCAGTTTGAGAGGAATCAACCCCTGGTCATGATACATCGCGATCACCGCATCGAACTGGCCGCGCGCGGCATCACGGAAAACCGCATCGGGCACGGCCGGGCCGGTGAATACCGCGCGACCGCTGGCGTTGAGTTGCTCGATGGCTGGCAGGATGATGCGAGTTTCCTCATCGCCGAAAGCTCCGTTTTCACCGGCATGGGGGTTGAGTCCGGCCACGGCGATGCGTGGGTTGGCGGTTCCACGACGCTGCAGAAAGTCCGCCGTGAGCAGGCCGATGCGGGTGATTCTCCGGGGCGTGAGCAAGGCCGGCACTGCCGAGATCGGTTCATGGATGGTCGCCAGCCCCACCGTGAGAGTGTTTCCAGTGAGCAGCATGCCGAAATCATCGATCCCGAAGGCGCTGGCGAAATACTCGGTTTGGCCGGGAAAAGGAAAGCCGAGTGCTTGCAGGCCCTCTTTGGAAACCGGTCCGGTGACCACCGCGTCGGCGTGGCCTTGTTTCATGGCGGCCACAGCTTGATCGAGCGCGGCCAGCGCGGCGGCCGCCGAGCGTGCGTCCGGCATTCCCGGAGTGCCCGCATGGCGGTCCCCCAACACCTCGATTTCGAATCCGGATGGCAGTTTTCCGGAGGCGAGCGCCAGGTCCACGACTTCCGGGCCGATTCCGGCGGGATCGCCGAGGGTGATGAGGATGCGTGCCACGGCGGCATTATCCTTACATCCGAGGGCGATGCCAAGTAGCGAAATCTTGCCAAATATCTCCTTGGCGATCGGGCATGGGGCGGATAGAGAAACGACTTCATTTGAAATCACGTGATATCCATCGGTCCGTTCGACCCCAGCGCTACGACAGGTCCGCAGGAGATGCTCCGACTCTGGGCAAGGTGGCGCGTGTTCCCAGCACTGCGATGCCCAAGGAGTTGATGCAACGCAGGCGAAGGCGTGGCACGGGTTCGCTCAAGGAGCAGAGCAAGCAGAGCCGCCAAAAGCGCCACGTGCTGTTAGCGTGGTCGGCCGTATTGGTGGTGACCGCACTCGGGGTGTTGGTGTTCTTTTTCTTGTCTTGGCTCCGGCCACAGATAGGGAAAGACCCGCTGCTGGCGGAAGATGCGGCGGGCCGTCCGATGCAGACGCGCAACGTTTCGAAATTTGAATCGCCCACTGAGAGCGCGGCGCTGGATTTGGTGAAACAGGCTCTGGCGGTGCGCGATCCAGGTGAGGTGGGGCAGTATTTCCGCCATCAGGCGGATGAGGCCGCGGTGGTGGCTTTTCTCGCAGGAATGGAAACGTCGGACGGCACTGTCATCGGCTACCAATGGCTCAGCAGCATGGATGCCAACGGGCTGTTGATCGACGGGGTGCTGGTGAACACTTCCAAGGAAGGAGCCCCGCAAAACCGGATGGCCTTGCTCACGCCGGATGATAACGGAGTCTGGAAGATCGATTTCGAGGCCTTTGCCCGGGCTGTGCAACCCTCGTGGGAAGAGCTGCTGGCAGAGGGGGACCACGGCGGTGTGGTGCGCGTGATCTTGGGCAGGGACAGTTATTTCAACGGGCCATTCAAGGATGACGGCAAGTGGCAGAGTTATGGCATGGCTTCGCCCGACCACGACACCATTCTTGTCGGTTATTGTCGCAAGGGCTCGCCGCAGGAACGGGCGATGGAATGGATCTCCTCCCAGGATAAGAACTCGGCGGGCCAGCGGTTCAATCGTGCGACACTCGAGTTGAAACGGCCGGTGGGTGCCGAGTCGCGACAGTTTGAGATCAGCCGGGTGCTGGCCGAGGACTGGGTGCTCGCTGACCAGCCATTCGATGCTGCCTTTTGATTGGTTCGGATTTTCTCCGGGCTTGCAGGCAGGTATCAGGGACCCTTAGCATTGCGGCATGCCAGCCTCGTTTTGGAAATTGCCGCTGCTTCTGGCGCTTTGCACCATGCTCTGCCATTGCGGGGCCACCGGTCCCGGTGGTGGCAATCTCGGTGGTCCGAGTGTGGAAGAGCGCAATGCGAGCATCGCCTCGGAGCCGACCGGTGATTTTTATTACGGTAGGCGCTACTATGTGGAGAAAACCCGTTTTTGGGGATACCTGCGGGAGCCGAGGCAGTCGTCCAACCGCGCGAAACTGGTGATGATGCGGGAAGACAAAAAGCGAGTGCCGGACCGCCTGCCGGAGAGCGGTCCGCCTGGACAGCGATACGGCTACGACAACAACTATCAATATCGTATCCGCGGCCAATACACCGGCAAGGAAGTCTATGATCCCAACAGCAACCAGTTTCTACCGGAGTTCATGCTCACCGGCTACGAGTTGCTGGACCGGCAGCCGGGCTGGTTGTTCCGCCCGGACGACCGCTATGATCCCCAGCGCATCACCATGCTGCCGCGCTGAGGCTCAGCTGTAGGAGGATTCGACACGGGCCGCCACGTCGCGATAGCCGTAGTCCACTTCGTAGATCTGCTTGAAGCTGTCGAGTGCGGCGGCCTTGTCTCCCATCTCATCATGGATGAGTCCCTTTTCGTAGAGGACTTCCTTTTTGGTGTTGTCCATGGCGTGCAAGTCGGCCAGGGCGTCCGAGAGTTGCTTGATGGAAAGGTCAAACATGCCCTTGGCTTTGAAAGTGCGGCCCAGCAGCAGCAGCACCTTGGTGCGGATGTGCGGATTGCGCGTGGCTTGTTGGAGGTGGGGGATGGCCGCGCTGTGGTCGCCTGAATTGTAGAGCGCTGAACCGAGTTCGAAGCGCAGTTGCGGGTCGGTAGGGTTTTGTTCCACACGGCGTTGTGCTTCCTGCACTTGCTCGGCGAGGCGGTCGGCTCGGCGGGCTTCGAGGGCGGCCCTGAGTTCGGCGTTGTCCGGATCCGCGGCCACGCCCGCCTCGAGTTGCTTGAGGTCGGTCTCGATGGCGCGGTCTTTCATGATGGAGGCCTTGGTGGCGAGCGCGATGTCGCCGGCGCTCAGTGAGTGGGCCCATGTGTAGAAAGTCTCCGCGTTGTGCCAGTCCTCGAGTTGTTCATAGACGCCGGCGAGTTCCTTGACAGTGGCGAGGTGATTGGGATCGGCATTGTATTTATCGATCACCTGATCGCGCCGTTGTTCGAGTTGCTCGCGGGTGAGGCCGGTGCGGGAGGCTTTTTCGAGTTCCTCGAACTGGCTGGCATCACGCATCAGGCTGCGCATGTCGGCGTTTTCATCCCACTTTTGTTTTTGCATCGAGGCGCGGGCTGAGGCGTCCTTGGAACCCTTGATGGCGATGCCGTCGGTGGGGTGGTGCTTGATGATGTCGTTATACACTTCCGACGCGAGCAGTGGTTGTTCGCGTTCGAGGTAGAACTTGGCGAGTTTGTGGAGGAGTTTTGAATTTTCAGGGCTGCCACTGCGGATGGTTTCGAGGGCGAAGGCGGCGGTTTCGAAGAGTTCAAGCTTGTGGCAGACATCGAAGAGCAGGTCGTTGGCCTGGTCATTGAGCGGGTCTTTTTCGAGTTCTTTTTCGATCAGCGGGAGAGTGGCGGCGGGATCTTTCTTGGCCGCGCCCTGAAGTTTCATAACGCCCATGCCTCCGGTCTGGAGGCCGAAGAGACCGCTTTTCTTTTTTGAGCCGCCGCTGAGCTGGAGTTCGCATTTGCGCAGCAGCTTGCGGCCTTCGAGGAAACCGGGATTGTCCTTGAGGACGGCCTGGAGCAAGGTGATGGCGTAGTCGAGATTGGACGTCTGCACGGCAGTGAGGGCTTTGAGCCAGAATTGTTTCTGGCTGTTTGGCAGGTCGTTTTCGGTGATCTCGGGCATGGCTTGGGAATGGATGCGGTTTTGAGTTTGGCCGGCGGCGGGTGATGGCGGATGCGGTTGAAAACTTGGCGGTTGTGCGGCGGCTTGGCAAGCGCCTGTCACATCGAAAAAAACGTCGTTCAGAGAGGGTGCTTTTTTTGGGATTGATGGGGCGGGGGGGATGCGCTACCGAAACGCCGCAAAGCGGAGTGTATCGCTTTGAGCATCCTACCTATCCATCATGCCTCCACGCCCACAGAATTCCGGCCGCAAACCTTCAGGCGGCGGTAGCCGCAACCGCAATCGTTATGGTCCCCCGAAACGTTCCACCAAGGATGAGGAGGAAAAGGCGGTGGAGGTGGATGGCGAGATTTCCTCGGTTTTGGCTGGCACCATGTTCCGGGTGCGCTTGGACAGCGGTCACGAGGTGTTGGCCCATATCTCCGGCAAAATGCGCAAGCGCTTCATCCGCCTGGTGGTGGGTGACAAAGTGAAGATGGAAATGTCTCCCTATGACCTGACCAAGGCACGGATTGTTTTCCGCATGAGCTGAGGTTCACGCGGCTTATTGCAAGTCCGCCCCGGTTTCAGCCGCCTCCAGCGCGGACACGGCCTGCGTGCTGCGGCGCTCGATGACGATCTCCCCGAGCAGATCGCTCTGTCTTACGACGAACTGGTTGAGCTTCATCAGCTCAAGCAGCGCGAGGAAGGTGACGATGACCTCCGCCTTGGTGGTGGCGGACTGGAAGAGCTCCTCGAAGCGGCGCGATTCACCGGGTTGGAAACGCTGCATGAGCAGCTCGATTTTATCCGATACGGTGAACCGGTCGTCGATGATGTCGCCGAAATCATGCGATTCCTCAAAGCGCTTGAGAACGTTTTGAAAGGCGCGGATCAGATCGAAGATGGAGATCTCGGCAAGCGGCAGAGGCTCCTCGGCGGGGCGATCCGCGACATCCGGTTGGTGGGCGAAACGACCTTCCTGCTCCATCTCGCGCAGCGAGAGAAAGCCGGCGGCATCCTTGAATTTTTTGTATTCGATGAGCTGGCGGATGAGTTCCCAGCGCGGATCGTCCTCTTCGGCATCCTCTTCGGGCGGTTGATCGACGCGCGGCAGCAGGGTGCGGCTTTTCAGATACATCAGGTTGGCGGCCATGACGATGAACTCGGAGGCGAGGTCGATGTTGAGCAGCTTGAAGGTGTTGATGTAGTCGAGGTATTGGCGGGTAATGCGCTCGATGGAAATGGATTGGATGTCCACCTCGTCTTTTTTGATGAGGTAGAGCAGGAGATCGAGCGGACCTTCGAAGATATCGAGGCGGACTTTATAGTCGTTGGCTTCCACGGGCGGCGTCGTATGCGATGACTGGCTTGGGAGCGAGGCAATTTTGCCTCGCCTCGCGGCGCGGGCTGGACTTTACTCCGCGCGCCGCGAGGCGAAACATATTATGGATTCCGAGCAATCTCAAAATTTCAATGAGCGTCTGAGCCAGTGGGTGGCAAACCAGGGGTTTTGGTTCCAGGTGCGCTATTCGATGTCTGGCAAGGGCATGAAAGGCAGGGCGATGTTTCATTTGCTGCGGCTGGCCTTCCGGCTTCTGGTTTTCGTGCTGCTGCTCGCGCTTGTGGCATGGATTTATCTTTTGAATCGCCCGAATGGCGTGCGCTTCAACCAGGAGTTCAAGCAGGAGCTGCAAACGGCGCTGTCCGCCTCGGAAATGGAGTTGGTGGGTATGCAGCACGTGCAGGGACAGTTGGAAATGGGCCGCATGGCCGCCCAAGGTGGATCCGAGACGTTTTACGACTCGCTGGAGGCCAGAAACATCCGGTTCAAGATGGGCTTGTTGGACGGACTGGCGGGGCGTTGGCAGCCGGGCACCATCTCCATCGCCCGTCTGGAAATCGATTTGCGCGCGGGCACCGATGATGCGGAGTCCGCAGCGAAGTTTGCGGAGGCGGTTTTTCGCCAACCACAGGCGGTGGAGGTAAATTCCTTCGAGGTGGCGGATGTCACGCTGCGCTGGGGATATTCCGAACGGACGCAAGGTTCCATCGAGTCCAGCTCGCTCAGGATGCAGCGCACCGAGACCGGCTGGCGGCTTAACTTCAAAGGCGGTATTTTCCATCAGAACTGGCTGAAAAGGCTCGAAATCGTCGAGCTGGTAGTGCTGGCCGAAAAAGGAGGCCTCGTATTCGAGCGGGCCGAGTTGAGGGGCCAGATGGGCACGGTGGAATTTTCCGGTCTGAGGGTGCAAGGCGGCGAACGCCCGGAGGTCAATGGCATCGTTAAGATCCGCAACATGGTGCTGGAGGAAATCCTGCCGCCGGCGCTGCGGACGTTTGTCGAGGGCTCGCTTTCCGGGGATTTCAAGGTCAGTGGCTCCACCAACAGCTCGGATGGTCTGGCGTTTGAGGGCCAGGTGGTGTTGGACGGGCAGGATATGATCACACTGCGCGACCGCTTTCATCTGCTCAAGGCGCTCTCGGTGGTGGACTTCTCGCGAAGCTACCATCGGGTGGATTTCCGTGAGGGCTCCTTCCAATTGCGTTCCCAGAGTGGTGGTTTGTTGCTCTCTGAAATTGATTTCAAGGCGGAGGACCTGCTCACCATGCAGGGAGAGGTCCAGGTGCGGCTGCCCACACAACAGGAAATCGACGAGGCCGTGACGAAGGGAGCTGGCTCGGAATCCTCGGCATTGTTCGCCAATGACGACGAACTGGCGGGCGTGCGCAACCCGTCTTCGGGCGATTCGGATTTCACGCTCAAGCGTGCCGCTCAGGAGGCGCGCAGGATCCAGGAGGGCTCACAGTCCATCGAATCGTTGAGCTTGTTTGACCGCCTCGGACTGAGCATTGAAATGCGCCGCATGCAAAGCCAGGCATCCGAGCGCATGTCGCGCATGCTGCGCTATGACGGTGCGGTGCGCATCACGCTTCCGTCAGACGCCTTTGAGCGTGCTCCGCAGCTCAATGAGATCTATCCGGCGGATCCGGTCACCGGCCGCATCTCGATGCAGGTGCCCATCACCGGCCATCTCTACGAGCTCACTCTCAAACAGGCAGAGGACATCTATCAGCAAGGCAAACGCTGAGATTTTACGCGCTGGCATCGAGCCCCAGGCTATGGAAAATCTCGCGCGTGGCGTGGCTTTTGTTAAGGGTGTAGAAATGGATGCCATCCACGCCTTCGTTGAGCAGACCGGCGCATTGCTCGGCGGCATAGTGGATGCCGACGCGTTCGATGGCCTCGGGGCTTGATTGGGCGCGGTTGAGTGCTCGCATGAGTTTGGCCGGATAACGCGCGCCGGCGGCCAGTTCGGCCATGCGTTTCATCCCTGGCAGCGAGGTGACGGGCATCAGCCCGGCGATGATCGGCACGTGGATGCCCGCCAAGCGGCAGCGGTCGCGGAAATCCAGCAAATCATGGTTGTCGAAAAACAACTGGGTGCAGATGTAATCCGCGCCCTCATCCGTCTTCGCTTTGAGGAAATCGAGCTCCCGCATGCGGTTGGGCGTGTCCGGGTGGCCTTCCGGAAATCCGGCCACGCCGATGCCGAAGCCGCGCGGGTCCGGGTGCCTGCCGGTGGCGTTGAACTCGCGGATGAAACGCACCAGATCCGCGGCATGGCGGAAATCACCCTGGCTCCAATCGTAATCCGCCTGGTCACGCGGCGGATCTCCGCGCAGGGCGAGGATGTTGGCCACGCCGGCAGCGGCGTAGCGCTCAAGGATCGCCTCCACCTCGGCGCGGCTGTGGCCCACGCAGGTGAGGTGGGGCACCGGTGGAATGGTGGTGGTTTGCTTGATTCGCACCACCAGATCGTGGGTCATCTCGCGGGTGGTGCCCCCGGCACCGTAGGTTACGGATACAAATGTCGGTTTCAAAGCCTCCAGCTCACGGATGGTCTGATAGAGATCTTCCCAAGCGGCGGTGCCACGCGGGGGGAAAAACTCGAATGACAGGGATGGCTGGGAGCCGCTGAGGATGTCCTGGATGTGCATGGCGTGTGACGGGGGAGATAGGCAGGGTGGAAGTTTGATGGCAAAACGAAACTTTCCGGCACGACCGGAGTTTCCATTTAGCTGATGCCGCGACAGGCGGCGCGAAACAAGCCGTATTTTTTTATGAAAACAATCCCGGTTTCCATCATTTTCGCAGGTCTTTTGGTCCCGCTGGCCGCGCGCGCCCAGTCCGAGCGTGGGGAAAGGCGCGGAATGCAGCCCAATGACGATGCCAGGCGGGCACCTCAACGGCAGTTCGCCCAAGCTTGGAAGGCAGCGGACAAAGATGGTGACGGATTCATCAGCTCAGAGGAATTCGCGCTAATGCCTCGCGTCAGCAACTTGCCGGAGGACAAGCGTGGGCGGCTTTTTCAACGGCTCGACAAGGACGGCGACGGCAAGCTCGGGCGTGAGGAATTGCGCCGCATGGGGCGCGCGCATGAGCAGGGGCCGCGGCGGCTCTGGGAGCTGGATGTCGATCGCAGCGGCGGCGTCTCCTTGGAGGAGTTCAAGGCAGGCGAGATGTTTCAGAAACTGTCTGCCGAGCGGCAGTTGGAAATTTTCGGAAGATTGGATTCCGATGGTGACGGGATGATCACCCCGAAGGACAAGCCGGAGCCACCATTCAAGCGCGATGAGGAGAAACCTCGCCACAGGCGCGGCCATGGTGCGGAGCATCCGAAACACCCGCCGATGGATTCCCGTTCGATGGTCCGCGAGTTGGATCAGGATGGCGATGGCGCGCTTTCTTTTGAGGAATTCCGCGCGTCCCCCGCCGTGCGCGATCTCTCCGAGGACGAGCAGGAAGACCGCTTTGTGAAATTGGACCGTGATGGCGACCAGAAAATCACTCCCGCGGATTTTCCACCTCGCGGCCCCCGCGGCAAAGGTGCCCCAACTGAAGCAGAATGACTTTTGGGCTCCCCGTCAAATTCGTCGCCGCCAGCGACATGAGTCCAAAACATGTCGCAAAAATCAAAAGATCGCGACATGTTTTCCCCCTGCCATCACGGCCGCGCGGGCATGCGGGTCAGCTCGTGGACTTGATCGCGGATCTGGACGATGCGCTTCATGAAGGATCCTTCGGGAGCCATATTCGGGTCCGGCGGGGGCAGGAACTTGTAGGTGCGCCGCAGTCCGTCTTTCTCGAAGAACACCGGCAGGCGTGTGGCGGCATCGATGCCGGCCCGCGTGCGGAAGCTGATGCTGCCTTCGTCAAAAACCAGCGTTTCCTTGCCTTCGAATAGAAGCACCTTGCTGCCATCGGCAGTGACTTCGCCCTTGAAGTCTTTTTTCTTGAGCCAGCTCAATTCGGGGAAAGGGCCTTTTTCAGCGGCGCGGACTTCAAACCCGGCTCCAGCGCTGCCCACCACGCCGCCAGCGTGGCATCCATCGAACGCTTCCTCTCCGCCCGTCAGCTCCTGCCCGGAAAACCGTGCGGATTTTGAAGTGCCGGCGCGTGCACCAGAACCCGGGGGCGATGCGGCGGCCTAGCTCTTCTTCCTCTGCGGCCTGCTGTAGCTACGCCTTTGGAGCGACTCCGCATATTCGCGCAACGGCTTGAGGAATTTCTCAGGAATCTGCAACTGTGAGGTGGGTGGATCTAAAAACGTGTAGCGCTGCCACTGGTTGCCAACAAAGATTTGCACAGGTAATCTGGACTGGGCGGCGATCATGGCTTTTCGGTCATTCGAAGCCTCCTCCGCTTCCTGCATTTTATCCAAATCCAGCGGCATTCCTTCTTCTCCCCCACTATCAGCCGCAGCCCTTACCGCACGCTTTTCGTAATAGTGGCAAACCACTTCCCCAACCTTGACGGTTCCCCGGTAAGTGGCGGCGGATATCCAACCCATCCCCGGAAAACGATTCCCGGGAAGGCGCGTCGTCTCATCTTCATTTATGCGGTTGATGATCGCGCATTTTCTCGTTTCAGGAACTTCGATCGCCATCACTTGTCCGATCGTCCATGCCTCCACCTTGCTGCCGTCATCGTAGGTGGTGACATCCCGCCTGATGTTGCCGGTCTTCTCAGTTTCGATCCTGACGGGACTTTTCGCGTCAACGTCATCGGGAATCGGCTCAGCCTCACCGGTCTCCGTCTTGCGGTCAGACCTATCACGACGCTTCAGCGGCTCTCCGTGCGCATCCACAAAGTCGATCCTCCAATGGGCATTGACCGGAATGCGAGCGACAAACGGCGGCTTGGGTGCTGCGGGATTGACCGTCGTGTCCACAGGAGGGGTTTGCGTCTGTCCGCAAACAACCCCGGAAAACAGAAAAGCCAAACCGCAAACGGCGGCCCGCGAGAAGAATGGAAAGATCATGAATTTCATATTATTCCACCACGATTTCGACGCTGCGGTCAATGACTTCGCCAGTAAAGCGGTCGATGGCGATGTGAACCCACTGCCTGACCTCCCCTTCCACCAAAAAGCTCTGAGCGGATCCGCCGGTTGCCCGCCCTGACTGGGCAACCAGGTCAATCATCAGATTCCATGTCCGGGTCTGACCGACATCGGCAAGCGCCCTGACCGGAGCCTCACGCAGTGTTTTGATTGCGGGATAGTTGGTCGTGACACCCTTGGTGGCAAAAAACGTGCGAACCAGATCTCCTTTATCGATAAACTTTATGGTTGGCGCTTCGAGCGAGCGTTCCCGAGCAATCGCCTCAACCACAGCATCATCGATTTTCTCGAGTGCGTAGTTGGAATTCGGATTGCTCTCGATGCCGCGCATTGCTCCTCCATGGATCATAGCCTGAAGGACCGGTTTATGAGGAGTATTGAGGTTGAATTTTCCGGCTACAAAGCGCGGTGTGTTTTCCTGAGTGGGCGTCTCGGTATCGTTGACCGGATCATAAGCCCAGCCTCCGCAGGTGAATACGTCGAGCAGTCCGAGATCCGCGCTGTTGGCAGTGAAGAAG
The DNA here is from genome assembly GCA_947491475.1 of Akkermansiaceae bacterium. Lineage (GTDB taxonomy): Bacteria > Verrucomicrobiota > Verrucomicrobiia > Verrucomicrobiales > Akkermansiaceae > Luteolibacter. The sequence continues at coordinate 25,871 of CANLKN010000031.1, forward strand.
TCCAGAGTCTTCCACGGCATATCGCGGAAAACATAGCCGAGCTCGGCAACGCTACGGAATGGCCGATCCAGCATTACCGGCTGCACCGGCCGCGCTTTGGTGTCGTTGTAGTTCATAAACGGCGTGCCTCCATCCGTCTGGTCCCATGCCAAGATGCCATCTCCTCCCCGCAGGACGTTGTCACGGTCTCTGTAGGAAGTGATATCGGTTCCTCCGCGATTGTCAAAAAGGGCTCCATAAGCTCTTTGGAAAGTTCCGCTAAGGTCCAATGACTCCCATCCGTTGATGTCGCCATCATTAGCACCCGATACTGTGGCGAACGAGGCCAAACCGTTGTTGGTCTTATCACGCCTAATACTGGAACTGTGAGAGCTACCACCTATGGGCGCGGCATTTGGTGTCGTGCTGGGACGGATAAGGTATTGGCTACCCTCGCTGCGCTGGTTCCCGTGAATCATGCCAAAGCGCCGGGAACGTGGATCGGACCGGGATACGCCGAGGTTAAATTCATCCACGTCATAAGAAGCCGAGTAACGACGCGGCAGAGGCTCGGTAAAGTCATTCTGGTTTTGCCGGGAATTATCCTGGATATTGCGCATTACATCATAAGGCACATCGTCAAAACCCGCTATGAACAACTCGAACTGAGCCGGATTATTTGGATCCGGTTCCATACCAAAGTCCGCGATGATCCGGGGTGCCGTAGGAATGATTCTGGCATCAAACAAATTTGTGATAGACGTATGCAAGCTAATTGCTTCAATCCCGACAAGCTCATTGAGAGGAGGCGCACTGCGACCGGAGGCTCCGATAAGAGTGGAAAGTAGCAGTGGTTGCTGAAAGCCTTCCGCCGTGCCTGTGGAATTAAAACTGACCGTTCCAACTAATGGCTGATAGTCCCTTGGATTGGGGGCAGTCATGCCTGGAAAGGAGGATGGGTAACCCTGCACCGCCCATTTTCTTCCGTTTCCAGCAATCTGATAAGTGCCAAACACTCCTTTGGTAAAAGTCCTTGCGTTGAGGCTCGCCTTACCTTGAGGCCGAATCACAAAACCGGTCGGCCGCCCGCTCGTGGTGCTGTTGGCGGCATTCTGGTGCGGATTCCACATCTCGAACTGGTAGAAGAACGCGATTTTTCCGTCTGATTTATACCGCGGCGCGTAGAGGAGACGATGGAAATACGGCAAATTCTCGATGCCGGCGACATAAACGTCACTTGGCTTGGATGGGGTGTTTGTAAAATCGAAGCGGATGAAGGTTGGCCAACCGTCTCGGTCGTATTGGTCCAGAATGTTCGCGCCGATGCTCATGATTTGGAGGTCGGAGCGGGCGTCGAGGTCGCCGGTTTGAGAAATCGTGTCGTTGCCAGGCGTGGGGTTATTGTCATCCGACGTCGCGGTTTTCCCGAGCGAGGTTTCCTTGATCGTGGCTTTGAGGAGTTCGAAGAAATTCGGTTCCTCGTTATTGGGAATTTGGCTCAGCCTCCGGAGCTCTCCTCCCACGAGAATGGAAGAGTCATAAACCCATACGGTCTTCAGACGATCAGAGCTGGAGCCTGTGGGAACCAAGCCGAAATACTTGCGGATGAGCGGAAGAATTTGGCCCTGGGAGCCAAGTTTCTTGTAGTGCTCAAAGAGTTCAATTTTAGTTATATTCATCGCTGATGCCGGCGAAGTTGTTCTTGAAGCCGGCGAGGTTGTTAAAAGCGATCTTGGGGGACCTTGCGGAATTCTTGAAATCCGAGGCCACGGCGTAGTCGTCATTGCTGGTGAAATCCGGCATCCGGCCTCCCGCAGGCAACGCTCCAACGGCGCGTTTCATGCCCTCGGACAGGTCGCCGTAATCCGTGATCTGCGCCCGATCCACCCTGATGAGTCTGGATAGCGCGCGGAGATTGGTGGCGGTCACATCGGCGGTGCCGTCCATGGAAGAGAGCGCACCGATGCGGATCTCGCTGTTGCGCTGGTCATTGGTGGCGTTGACCAAGGCGACGTGGACGAAAGTGCGCTTGGCCATGGCCTCGGCGCGCGCTGTTTCAAGCACGCCACTGACTTCCGCCGCCGCTCTCTCAACCGATTTGCTGTCCAGAATCGCCGGCAGCGAGGGCGTGATCATTGCGGTGAGGATGCCGATGATGGCAATGACCACCAGCAATTCCACCAACGTGAAGCCTGCGGCAAGAACTGGAATGCACTTACGGGTGAAAGGATATTTCATGAATTTGGATTGTTTGCACTGGTCGCACAAAACTCAGCTTATCGCAATCGCCCCATAACAAGCATAGGGCGTGCAATGGGCGGCAAGTGGATTTGTTTTGAAAAATGACATCTAAAAAACAAGAATGAAGATTACAAAACATCGCCTGTCGGCATTATGTATTTACCGAGTAAATTCAACCTGCAAGTTGTAATTTGGAATTTATTGGGTTTGGAACCGACAAGGCGTGCTTGACCGCTAACGCGGCGGAGAGGAGGTTTTTTCCATGACGCGTGAGGAAATGGCGGAGGTGCTGGAGGAAATCGCACTGTTGTTGGAGTTGAAGGGCGAAAATCCGTTCAAGGTCCGCGCCTACCGCCAAGGGGCGGAGACGGTGCGCAACTTCGAGGGCGAGATCGTGGAGCTGGCGGCAAGAAACGAGTTGGAAGGCATCAAGGGACTGGGCGAGGCACTGCGCGACAAGCTGCACGAGCTGGCCAGCACCGGCAGCCTGAAGTTTCATCAGGATCTGCGAGCGGAGTTTCCCCCGGGATTGTTCGAGTTGTTCGATTTGCAGGGTCTCGGGCCGAAAAAGATCAAGACTCTGCATGAAGCGCTGGGCATCTCATCGGTGGAACGGCTCAAGGAAGCCTGCGAGCACGGAAAAGTCGCCACGCTGCCGGGTTTCGGCGAGAAAACGCAGGCGAAGATCCTTGAGTCCATCGCGCAGCATGAGCAATACGCCGACCGGTTTCTGTTAGGCTCGGTGAGCCCGCTGGTGGTCGGAATGCTCGACACCTTGCGGACCCACCCGGAGATTTCGCGGGTGACAGCGGCCGGTTCGTTCCGCCGCGCGAAGGAAACCGTGCATGATCTGGATTTCCTGGTCGCCACCAAGGAGCCGAAGCTCGTTTGCGAGGACTTCACCACGCTGCCGCAGGTGGCATCCGTGATCGCCTGCGGCGAGACCAAAGCCTCGGTGCGCCTGAAGAACGGCATCCAGTGCGATCTGCGCGCGGTGTCGAACGCGCAGTTTCCCTACGCGCTGCTGTATTTCACCGGGTCCAAGGAGCACAACGTCGCGCTCCGTTCACTGGCGCTCAAACAGGGCCTCTCGCTCAACGAATACGGCTTCACGCCAAGTGGCCCGGGCGTCCCGCCCGTGGATCTTCCTTCCGACCTCCACGAAGAACGCGATATTTATCAGTTTCTCGGCCTGCAATTCATCGAACCCGAGCTGCGCGAAAACCGCGGTGAGATCGAGGCCGCCGCCGCGCGCGAGCTGCCGCGCCTTGTGCAGCTCGACAACCTGCGCGGCACTTTCCACAGCCACACCACCGAGTCCGATGGCATTCACACGCTGGAACAAATGGCCGATGAGGCGATGGAACTCGGCATGCAATACCTCGGTATCTCGGATCACTCGAAATCCACAGTCGTCGCCAACGGCCTGGATGAAGCGCGCCTCACCCGCCAGATCGCGGATATCCGCGCGCTCAATGCCACGTTCGGCCAGTTCCGGCTCTTCGCCGGCTCCGAGGTGGACATCCTCAAGGACGGTTCGCTGGATTTCGGCGATGAATTGCTCTCGCAGCTCGATTTCTGCGTCGCCTCGGTGCACGCGCAGTTCCACCTGCCCGAGGATGAAATGACGCGGCGGATTTGCCGGGCGATGGAAAACGAGCACGTCACCATGCTCGGCCACCTCACCGGCCGCATGTTGCTCAAGCGCGATGGCTACGCGGTCAATCATGCCATGATCATCGATTGCGCGGCGGAGACGCGCACCATCATCGAGCTCAACTGCAATCCCCGCCGGCTCGACATGGACTGGCGCTGGTGGAAACGCGCCCGCGACAAAGGCGTGCTCTGCTCGATCAACCCGGACGCCCACTCGACCGAGGGCCTTCACCATCTCGGCCTCGGCGTGCGCGTCGCCCGCAAGGGCTGGCTGCGCAAGGAGGACGTCCTCAACACCCGCCCGTTGGAGGAAGTGGAAGCGTTTCTCAAAACGCCGAAGGCCAAGCGCTGACACTGGGAGCCCCTGTTAGAAGCGGGAAACGGCACCCGCCGGCCCCGATCCCGGATATCGTTTCATGAAAAAAGTAATCATCCATACCGACGGAGCCTGCAAGGGCAACCCCGGCCGCGGCGCTTATGGAGCGGTCCTCGTCTGCGGCAAGCACCGCAAGGAAATTTCCGCCGGATACCGCATCACCACCAACAACCGCATGGAACTGCGAGCCGCCGTCGCCGCGCTCGAACTGCTCACCGAGCCCTGCGAAGTGGAACTTCACTCGGATTCGAAATACCTCGTCCAAGCCATCAAGGAAAAGTGGCTGGCCGGCTGGCAGCGCCGCGGTTGGCTCACCTCCGACAAGCAACCGGTCAAAAACCAGGACCTTTGGCGGCTGTTGATGGCCGCCATGGCACCGCACAAGATCCATTGGCACTGGGTGAAAGGCCACGCCGGCCACGCCGAAAACGAACGCTGCGACCACCTCGCCAACCAAGCCGTGGCCAGCGGAGCTTTGGCGGAAGACTTCGGCTTCGAGCCATGCCCATGAGGCTTGCCTCCAAAGCACCCGGCGGCTTGGATGGCGGTCGGTGGCCGAATCGCAAAATCAAACATCGAGCCAGGCGGGGCGGCTGGGTCTCTTCGGCGATCTGCCATCGCGCCTTGCCGCGCAGGTGTTGCGGGCGCTGCCATGGTTTCTCGAGCCCGTGCTCATCGGCGGCTGGACCCTGGTGTTTTTCATCCTCGCGCGGCAACAAAGACGCGCCGTGACCGCCAACCTGCGGGCCATGTTCCCCGCGTGGAGCGCGCTGCGGGCGACTCTCGGCGCGTGGCGCGTGTTTTGGAATTTCGCCCTCACTTTTGTCGATGGCCTGCGCTGCGAGACTGGCACCGGCGGTGTCGATTGGGTGGTCGAGGGACTCGCCCACATGGAGGATCTGGCAAACCGCAGCGAGGGCTGCGTCATTCTAACCGCTCACATGGGAAACTACGACATCGCCGCGCCGATGTTTGCCAGCCGCTTCAACCGCACGCTCTACACGGTGCGCGCGCCGGAACGCGAGCCGCACGCCCAACAGCTCCGAGAACGCGAACTGCATGCCAGGGAGCAACGCCACCCGAACTTCCGCACGCTCTGGAACCGCGGCGGAAACCTGCTCGGCGTGGAACTCGCACGGCTGCTCGCCGAGGGAAATTTTGTCGCTGTCCAGGGAGACCGCGTGATCTTCGATGTCTCGCCGATGGAAGTGGCAGTGGAGCCCGGACTGCGGATGCGCCTGCCAAAGGGCCCGTTGTTTCTCGCCCAGGCCACCGGCGCACCATGCTTTCCGCTTTTCATCACCCGCGATGGTTGGCGGCGCTACCGCGTGACCGTGCACCCGCCGCTCGTTCTGCCCGCGCGGCGGCGCGGCGAGGAATCCGCTGCCGCTCAAATCTGGGCGGCCGCAGTCTTCAACACAGCGCGCCACCATTGGAACCAATGGTTTGTTTTTGAGCCTCTACTCACCCGCACCGCAGATGCCCGGGCATCGGCTCTGCCAGCCATGCACCAGAATTAGAACGCGGTTTACTCGTTTTTCATCAAATCACCCACCCAAGCAACCGATCCGGGACGCCAACCAGATTTTTCTCGTCCTCACGCCCCATCCTCGCCCACTTTCCCGCCGCCATGCTCAAGGCCGGAATCGTAGGACTGCCAAACGTCGGGAAATCGACCCTTTTCAATGCTGTCACCCGCACGCGGAAAGCGGAGGCGGCCAATTATCCATTCTGCACCATCGATCCAAACGTCGGCATCGTCACCGTGCCGGATTCCCGGCTCGCCGTGCTCTCGAAAATCTCCGGCTCGCAGAAACTGGTGCCTACCGCCATCGAGTTCGTCGATATCGCAGGACTCGTCAAGGGGGCCTCCGAAGGTGCCGGCCTCGGCAACCAGTTCCTCGCCAACATCCGTGAAACCGATGCCATCGTCCAAGTCGTGCGCTGTTTTGAAAACGACGACATCATCCACGAACTCGGCACCGTCGATCCCATCCGCGATATCGAAATCATCAACTCCGAGCTGATCCTCGCCGACATGGCGGCACTCGAAAAACGCCGCTCTTCCCGCGAGAAAAAAGCCAAGGGCGGTGACAAGGAGGCGAAGAAGGAAGTCGAGATCATCGATGTGATCATGCCGCATCTCGATCAGGGCAAACCGGCGCTGACCATCCCGTTCAGCGACGAGGATGCGGCCATCGTCAAAGACTTCTTCCTGCTCTCCTCCAAACGCACGATCTACGCCTGCAACGTGAGCGAGGACGAGCTTGCCGCAGTCACCGAAAATCCGGACTCCAACGCTCTTGTCGCCCGCGTCCGCAAGTTCGCCGCGGAACACAGCGGATCGGAAGCAGTCGTCATCTCCGCCCGCATCGAGGAGGAACTCAGCGAGCTTTCGCACGAGGAAGCCGCCGAATTTCTCAAGGACATGGGCGTGACCGACTCCGGCGTTTCCGCCTTGATCCGCGCCGTCTATCATTTGTTAGGCCTGCGCACTTATCTGACAACCGGCGTGCAGGAAACCCGTGCCTGGACCATTCACGAGGGCGACAAGGCACCCGCCGCGGCCGGTGTGATCCACACCGATTTCGAGCGTGGCTTCATCGCCGCCGAAGTCGTGCACTATGACGACCTCGTCGGGCTTGGCTCGAAAAACGCCGCCAAGGAAGCCGGCAAGCTGCGCATCGAAGGCAAGGAATACGTGGTGAAAGACGGGGATGTGATCGAGTTCCGTTTCAACGTGAGCAAATAACCCCCCGTCCCGCCGGCATCCCTCTTCCCGGCGCATGTGCGTCAAGTGAAGAGAAATAGTCAGATCACAAGGGTTTTTGTCAAAACAACCGTGAATAGCACAAATCGCCAGTGGCGGGCATGCGTTTCCGGCAATCATGGTAGGTCTTCAATTGAAAACTCATGACACAGCCGAACTCATCTGACAGCGCGCCGCTTGGCGCTCCCCATTCCGCAGAATACCCGATTCGCCCGGTGCTGGCGGTGGTAGGGGCCGGTTCGCTGGTCTGGGGCCGCAGCATCGTGGTGGATTTGATGAACAATCCCGACCTTGAAGGCGCGGAGATCCGTCTGATTGATGTGCTGCCGGAGCGCATGGAAATGGTGCGCGAGTGGGTGGAGTTTGCCAGAATCGCGCTTGGAGGATCGCATGTCATCACCGCCCACACGAACCTCCGCGAGGGGCTGCGCGGTGCCACCGGCTGTCTCACCGCCATCTCGGTCGGCGGTGACCGCCTTTGGCGCTACGATGCCATGTATCCGCAGCTCGACGGCATTTTCCAACCGGTCGGCGATACCACCGGCCCCGGTGGCGCGATGCGCGCCTTGCGTCATGCACCGGCCCTGCTTCACATTGCCAGGACCCTGGCGGAAGTCGGCGCTCCGGATGCCGTGCTGCTTCAGGTCACCAATCCGCTCAATCCTCTAACAGCCTGTCTCGACACGCAGCCCGGCATCCGCGTCGTCGGATTCTGCCACGGCTATGAGGACACCGAGCACATCATTGCCGAAACCCTCGGCCTGGTTCCGGAAGGCATGAGCAAAGCCGTTTGGAAAAACCATTGCGTGCCGGTGAATGTGGAAGTCGCCGGCAACAACCATTTTGTGTTCGTGGACAAGCTGACCATCGGCGATCGCCATTACGACCAGTCCACCCTGCACGAGCTGACACCGGCGATCTTCGACTGCCCGTTCCGCGAGGCCATCTGGTCGCGCTTCGGCGTGCTGGTCGGAAACAACCCGCGCCATCCGATCGAGTTCCTGCCGGACTTTCTAACCAAAAAATGGGGCTACGGCCGCGCCTGGGGCGTGTCCCTTGTGGCCAATGAAATCGATCCCGAGAAAGGCGAGCGCCATGACGAACGCCAGCCGCGCATGGAAGCGGATCTCCGCGCCGCCCGCGCCGACCCCTCGGTGGTGCGGTCCTGGCCGCTCGAGCACAGTCATGAGCCGATCGCGGAAATCCTCGCCGCGTTGCATACCGGCAATCGCTTCGATGCCCACCTCAATGTGCGCAATGAGGGAGCCATCCGCGGGGTGGAGGATGATGCCCATGTGGAACTTTTCTGCCGCATCGAAAACGGCGTGGTGCACCGGCCGCAGGTGGTTTTCCCTGATGGCATCACGGCGGAAATTTCACGCATCGCCCGCAGCCACTTGCTGCTGGCCCGCTGCTGCATGGCATTCGACGAGGAATTGCTGATGGAGGCCTTGTCGCTTGACGCGCTGATCCCCTCTGACAAAGGACTTGCGCGCCGCTTGATGCGGGAAATGATCGAGTTCCAAAAAGATTATATCTTCCCCGCCGGCGTGGCAGGCGAGAGCTAACGCATCACCGGCATTTGAAACATGAAACCCACCGGAAAAACCTGGAAACACCTCGGGCTGGGCGCGGGTGGAGCCGTTGAGAATTCGTTCCAGAACGCGCCGCTTGGCTTGGTCAATCCAATTTACAATGTCGGCCTCGGGGTCAATCCGGTGCTGGTCGGCATTGCGATGGCCATTCCCCGGATGTGGGAATTATTGATCGATCCTTTGATCGGGGCAGCCAGCGACAGGACGCGCAGCCGCTTCGGTCGCCGCCTGCCCTACATGGCCTTCGGTTTGCTCGGCAGCCTGATGTTATTCATCGCCATGTGGTGGGCGCCGGCCGGGATGTCCAAGCAGGCGCTGGGGATCTGGCTCATCGTCACGGCGTTTTTGTTTTACAGCTTTTACTCGTTTTTCGCCATTCCCTACGCGGGTCTCACCATCGAGGCCAGCGTGGCCGGGCCGGACCGCATCGGCGTGATGACCGCGCGCACCGCATTCTCCTACCTCAGCCAGATTGTTATCAGTTGGATCTACTGGTTCTGTCAGCGGGAATGGTTCTCCTCACCTGCCGAAGGCATGAGATGGGCGGCGATCGGTTTCGGGCTGCTGGTTACGCTTTGCGGTGTGGCGGTGATCGTCACCACCCTGCGCTACGGGCTGCACCGCCACAGCAGCCACGAGGGCTCCGCGCCGGTTGAGAAGGGGATCTATCTGAAACTCCTGTCGCTGGGTCCGACGCGCCGCATCCTGATCGCACTGCTGAGCACGATGGTGGGCTTCACGCTGGTCAGCCACCTGAGTTTCTATCTTGTCGCGTTTTACGCCTGCAAGGGTGACCTCAAGCAGGCGTCGCTGGTGGTGGCGGTCAAGGCCACCGTCACCATGATCGCCGCGGTGATCGCATGCCCGCTCATCGGCATGGCGGCCAAGCGCTTCGGCAAGGAAAGGATCTTCAACATCATGCTGGCGACCGGAGTGATCTCCAGCCTCTCGATGTGGTATCTCATCACACCGCTCAATCCCTATCTGAGCATGATCAGCGATCTGGGCATCTACCTTTGCCTTGTGGGATTCTGGCTGCTGATGCCGGCGTATCTGGGCGACATCAGCGATTATTACGAGCGGGCGACCGGCCAGAGCTGCCAGGGCACCTTGTCCGCGCTCTATGGCAACGCGGTGAAAATCGGCGCTTCGGTGGCGCTGCTGCTCACCGGCTACATCCTCGTCGTCTGTGGCTTTGATGCCGCAATGCCGCACGATGCGATGGACCGCCCGATTTTCAACATGCGCATCCTCTTCGCCGTGGTGCCGAGCATCGGCCTGGTGATCTCCTATTTCGCCATGGCACGGTTCCGTTTGCCAGACCCGTCGGCAACGCTGCAAGAATTGTAAAACCACAAACCGATGACATGTTCAGCCTCACGTCTCCTGCTCGCCTGTTTGAGAATATGCATCCTGGTGGGATTCGGGGGGGCCCGCGCTTCCGAAAACCCGGTGAAGCCCAACGTGTTGCTGATTTTGTCCGATGACCAGCAGCTCAACACGGTGGGGTGTTACGGGCTCAAACCTCTCAGACCCGCGCTACATCTATCTGGACGGGCACGATCTGGCCGGTCTGCTGCACGGGCGGATTCCCGAGCGCTCCGAGGTCCTCGTCCAATCCAGCCACCTGTGCGGACACCGCGCGCTGCTTCGCACCAAAGACTGGGCATTCTCGATGCGCACACGCCCGCCGGATGCGGAATTCCAGTTTGGCGAAAATTACGGATGGGCGGCCCGCGCACCGGAAGAGGCGGTCGAAATGACCTTGTTCGATCTGCGTAACGATCCGAAGGAGCTTCACAATCTTGCAGGCTCTCCGGACCACAAGGACATCCGCGACCGCCTGCGAACCCGCCTGCAGGAACGCGTGCTCGGACCCGACCGCATCGAATACCCCTGGCACAAGGACACCGGGCAGAGCCCGCCATTTTTCAAGCCCGTCTCACCGCTCTACCACCGGGACTGACAGAATGCCGGCAACTCGCAACTTGGAAACGTTAAGGTAATGAAACCCCAGTCAACCCGGTCGAACCGCATAAATAGTTTGCGAGAAGTAACTAATATCAAGAACCCCCTGTGCACTTCAGTCACCATGTCGATGGGGCTGTCTGTCACAGTATAGATTCCTTACCGGGCTCCGATCCTGCTCGCGGCATCAAGCTCAATTTCAAAAAGCAGGTCGCTGCGGCAAACCGCCGCTTCAACAAACGCGACAGGAAGATGATCGATGCCCTGCCGATGGCAATATGTCTGAAAACATGATACATCCTTGATATCAGTAAAATAGGCGATGGCACGAACCGTGTTTTGCCACGACATGAATGGGGTCAGTCCTTGGATTTCAATATGGTGGTTGACGTCCGGGCGGTGTATGTTAGAGATGCCGCATGGCCAGACCACCAAGGTTTCAGTATCCGGGAGCGGTTTATCACGTCATGGCGCGTGGCGACGGAGGGAAGCGGATTT
>CANLKN010000032.1 GCA_947491475.1 Akkermansiaceae bacterium
CGAGGTGGAACCACCCGGTCCCATTCCGAACCCGGAAGTGAAACGCCTCAGCGCCAATGGTAGTGGGACGATAGGTCCTGTGAGAGTAGGTCGTCGCCAGGTCAAAGCCCGGCATCTTGGAAACAAGATGCCGGGCTCTTTTTTTGCAGAGTGGGCTGGAGGGAAGGAAATAACCTGTACCAGAAGAGGCGGCTGTCGAGATGCCAGCGCCATGATTTCACATGGGCATCGGTGGACGCGGGCCGCCACTTCTTGTGGCGCTTCCTCTATCTATTCAAGGTCGTGCTCAGACCTTGGCGGCCTCGGCACGGAGGCATTGATAGATTTGGTCTTTCAAGGCAGCGCGCTCGAATTTCATTTTTTCGATTTCCATGTCAGAAATCGGCGACTGCCGCTCCTCAAGTTGGCGGATTTCATCGTCGATGTAATCGTGCTTCGCCACGAGTGCGTCGAATTGGGGGTCCTTGGCCCTAAGGTCGTCGATCATGCGGCGGTATTCGGGAAATTCGTGGCTGATATCGTGGTGTTCGGAGAGCATGGCGTGGATTTTCTACAGTTAGTGTGAAACGTGAGTGATTCTGAAACGCCGGGCCGTAGCATGGCCAGAGCAAAACACCGGATTAAGAGCCGCTGCCCGTTTTTTCTTTTGGAATCCGTGCCGTCTTGCTTCACTTCGCGCATGCAGTCACGCATCGCCGCAGTTTTGATGGTTTTTCTGGCCGCCCTGTGTCCGGTGGTTTGGGCCGCTGGCAAGGCCGGCAATAAGGCGTCAGTAACGGTTCACATGGAAACCGAGTCCACGGACAATCCGAAGATGATTTTTCCACAGGAAATTAGTGGGCAGACCCGATATTTCCGCAGGGTGCCCGAAATCAACACCAAGGATGTGATTTCCTTCAGCCCGTTCCCATCTGAGGCAGGTGATGATTACGGCGTGCTTTTCAAACTCAAGGACAACGCGGCCCGCAGGCTTTCTGCCGTCACTGCGGCCAGTCAAGGGCGCTGGCTTATCACCATGATCAACGGCCGGGGCGTGGACGCGGTGGTCATCGACAAGCAGATTGACGATGGGATGGTGGTGGTCTGGAAAGGCGTGAGCCTCGCCGACATTGCGGTGCTGGATGAAGGTTTGCCTAGGATTGGGGCGGAGGGCGGCAAAAAGAAAAAGACAAAGGAATGATCCATTTGCCTGCCATGCTCAGGAAACTACTTCTCGCATTTTCTGCCTGCGGCGTTTTGCAGGCTGGAATCGATCTTCGTCTGCCGACCGAGAATCATCATCTTTTCTCCGGCGAGCATGACCGTTTCTATATGTATGTGGACCGGACTTTCGAGGGGGTGGCCAGCAAGCCATGGGAGGGTGGTTCATACGGCTATGTGCGCAATGCCATGCGCTTGGATAGCGAGATGATCCTGACCAAGTTTCACGAGGGAATTGATATCGCGCCCATCAACCGCGACCGAGCTGGCAACCCGCTCGATCTGGTATGCAGTATCGCTGACGGACGGGTGGTTCATGTGAGCGCGATTTCCGGCCGCAGCAATTATGGCAAATACGTCGTGGTGGAGCACCAGTGGGAAAACTCCCGTATTTATTCGCTCTATGCGCATCTGGCGGAGATCACCCGCAGTCCGGGAGATCCGGTGAGGGCGGGCTCGGCGCTCGGCCGCATGGGCTATACGGGTGCAGGCCTCAACCGCACGCGCGCCCATTTGCATCTTGAGCTTGCCATGCTGATGAGCCGCCATTTTGACGATTGGCAAAAGGCATTTGGCGGGGGCATAAACCATCACGGGCTGTTCAACGGGATGAATCTGAGCGGTACCGATGTAGCGCGCTTCTTCCTGGAGCACCGCGCCAATCCTCAACTGCTTTTTAGCGAGTTCGTCGCCGCCACGCCGGTATATTTCAAGGTGGCAGTGCCGGCGTCCGGCACACCGGATTTCGTGTTGCGCCACCCATGGATCCTTCGGGGATCCGCAGAGGGAGCGGTCTCGTGGGAAATCAGCTTCAGCGCCACTGGCCAGCCGGTTGCGTTCGAGGCGAGTCAGAAGCGCGTGAGCGCGCCGGTGATCACGCGGGTGCGGGCGTCGGAAATCCCACACCGCTACCGCACCCGCAACCTTGTCACCGGCCAGCATCACCGCGCTTCGCTCACCCAGTCCGGCAAACAGCTTGTTGCCTTGTTAATGGATGACTTTCCGATCACTGGAGAACAAGTGATGGAGCCTAAATCCACCAAGACGGAAGGATGAGACCCCATCCCGAATGTATGATTTCCAACACCCTAACACATGACTGATACCATTCTGGAAAAACTTAACTCGCTGGGCCATTCGCTGCCAGCCGTGCCGGTGCCGGTGGCGGCTTATCTTAACTGCGTGCGCAGCGGCAACCTGCTGTTTCTATCAGGCGGTCTGCCGATTGATGGTGAAAGAAAAATCATCGGTAAGGTGCCGACGGATGTCTCCATCGAGCAGGCTCAGGAAGGCGCGAGGATGATCGCCCTCAATCGCCTGGCGGTGATTCGAGAGGAGGTCGGCTCGCTCGACAAAGTGAAACAAATCGTCGCGCTCAACGGCTTTGTGAATTCCGAGCCGGATTTTTACGGCCACCCGCAAGTCATCAATGGCGCATCCGAGTTGCTGGTGGAAATCTTCGGTGACAAGGGCAGGCATTCCCGCACCGCCCTCGGTGCCGCGGCGCTGCCGCTCAATGTGGCGGTGGAGATCAACCTGATTGTGGAAATAGGGGACTAATCCACCCTGGACTCCCCATATCGGAAACTCCGCTCTCGCCACCCCGCCGCTGTCCCGCTTGACTCCGCGCGCTGATGGCATCCTCATTTTCATTCGACTCACTCAACCAGGCCCAGCGCCAAGCGGTGGCAGCGCTCGATGGTCCGGTCCTGATCCTTGCTGGCGCGGGCACCGGAAAAACCCGCACCGTCACCTGCCGGATCGCCCACATGCTGGAGAAAAAAATCCCGGCTGCGGAAATCCTCGCCGTCACCTTCACCAACAAGGCCGCTTCCGAAATGCGCGAACGCATCGGCGGCATGGTCAGTAAGAAGGCAGCTTCCGAAATGACCGTCTGCACTTTTCACTCGCTTTGTGTGCGCCTGCTGCGTGGCGGCATCGACAAGCTCGGCTACAAGAAGAACTTTTCCATTTGCTCGCACTCCGACCAGGTGGGCCTGATGAAACAACTGCTTGTTAGAAAAGGCGGTACTGATGAGAAGGTGAAAGCTGAAACGGTGCTTGGTGCGATTTCCAATGCCAAAAACAAAGGCCTCGATCCGGCCAATCTGGAGGATGATTTTTTCGCCCATCTCGCTGTGGCTTATCAGAACGAATTACGCGCGCAGAACGCAGTGGACTTTGACGACCTGCTGCTCTTCGGCGAGAAGATCCTCCGCGAGCATGAGGATGTGAGAAACATTTTCCGTCAGCGTTTCACCCGCGTGACCGTCGATGAGTTCCAAGATACGAACAGTTTGCAGATGCAACTGCTCCAACAACTCGTCGGCCCGCCCTATCATGTCTGCGTGGTCGGTGATGACGACCAGTCGATCTACGGCTGGCGTGGCGCGGAAACCGCCAACATCCTGGAATTCGAGCGCTTTTTCCCGAATCCGGAAGTCATCCGCTTGGAGGAAAACTACCGCTCCACCCACGCCGTGTTGCATACCGCGAACAGCCTGATCAAACACAACCTCGGCCGCCGCGAGAAAATCCTGCGCTCCACCCGCATGGGCGGCGACAAGGTGCGCATCGTCGCCATGCCCGGAGATGATGAGGAAGCCGAGTTCATCGCCGAGGAAATCCTAGCCGGCAAAAGTGCTGTCGGCAGCAAGTGGGAGGACTTTGCCGTGCTCTTTCGAACCAACGGCCAAAGCCGCAAACTCGAACTCGCGCTGCGCGAGCGCAAGATTCCCTACCGCATGGTCGGCGCTCAGAGCTTCTATGACCGTCGCGAGGTGCGCGACGTGCTCGGCTACGCACAGCTTCTCGCCGCGCCTGATACCGATGTTCCGCTGCTGCGCATCCTCAACGCGCCTAACCGTGGCATCGGCCAATCCACCGCCGTGCTCGCCACGGATTGGAGTCGCGATCACCACGAGTCCGTCTGGCAGGCACTCTGCGATCCCAATTTCACCGCCTCCATCGGCCCGAAAGCACGCGCCGCCATTGAGTCGTTCGTTTCTTTGATTGCGGGTGCTAAAAATCGCATCGACCTCGCAGGCGAAAATCCCGCCGATGTGCTCAAGTCGATTCTAACAGAAATTGAATACCTGCCCTGGCTCGAGCGCGGCTGCAAGACCGAGAGCGAAAAGCAACAGCGCGGCGAGGGCATCCAAATGGTCATCGAAAGCCTCCGCGCCCACGTCGCCAAAGGCAAGAAACTCCAATCCTTTCTGGACGACAGTGCGCTGGCCTCCGACCGCGAGGACGACGATCTCGAAAAAAAGCAAGGCGCCACACTCATCACACTGCATGCTTCAAAAGGCCTGGAATTCCCCATCGTTTTCCTCGTCGGACTGGAGGAAGGTTTCCTGCCGCACAGCCGCAGCATTGCGGAAGGGACCAAGGATGAGGAGCGGAGATTGTTATATGTCGGCATCACCCGCGCCCAGGACCAGTTGACGATGACCTATTGCTCCACCCGCATCAAGTGGGGCCAGCAAACCGGCTGCCAGCCAAGCTCGTTCATTGCGGAACTCGACGGCGAGCATCTGGACCACACCAGTTATGACGAAATCCTCGGAGCCGAACCCAGCAGCGACGAACTGGCAAACTTCTTTGGCAACCTCAAAGGCATGCTCGACGCCATTTGATGAGGCACAGGCATTCCTGTGCCCATAGCGCTTTTTTGCCAAAGCACCCGTCATGATGGTGGATTGCGCTCCGTGCGTGACAGCACCGTGGTGATAACACAGAGTTGCCCCCGTGAATGCCATCACCATCGCCGCCCTAAGGGAACAAGCCGGGGAAAAGCCCCTGCTTGCCGCCATTCATGCGCAACTCCAGTCCCGCGCCACGCGCACCACTAAAACCGGCAAGCCTTATCTCGAACTCGCCTTCGCTGATGCCACCGGACATTTTCCGCTCAAAATCTGGTCGGACTCGCCGATCTATCAGCAGGCCGACGCCCTGCCCGCAGGCAAGGTTTTCCGAGTCGAAGGGAAATGGACGCAAAACTCTTATGGCCTCGAAGGCCGGGACCTTGAATTCCACCAACCCGACGAACAGGCACTCAGCGACTTCTTCGCCGGTGATCCCGCGATTCGCGAAAAACAAGACCGCGACTATGCGGAAATCCAGCAACTCTGCGCCGCCATCGCCGACCCACGCTTGCACTCGCTTTGCCAGCAATTTTTCGTGCAACTTGGCGACCGCTTCCGCCGCACTGCCGCGGCCAAGCGCAACCACCACGCCCGCCGCGGTGGCCTTGTCGAACACGTCGCGCAGATGATGCGCAGCGCCGCCGCGCTCAGCCCGGTTTATCCGGAACTCAACCGCGATCTGCTGCTCGCCGGCATCCTGTTTCATGACAGCGGGAAGTTATGGGAAAACTCCTATCCCGAGCATGGGTTCACGCAAATCCTCAGCATCCACGGAGAGATGATGGGCCACATTCCGCTCGGCATCGAGCTGGTGAACAAACTCTGGCGCGATCTAACAGAACTTCCGGAGGCCGCCACATGGAACGCGCTGACACCGAGCACCGAAGACGCCCGCCTGCACCTGCTCCATCTGATCGGCAGCCACCACGGCGAGCACCAGTTCGGCTCGCCCGTGCTGCCACGCACGCCCGAGGCCTTTGCTCTGCATTACATCGATAACATGGACGCCAAGCTCGAAATGCTCCGTGACGCCTACACCCAGACCCAGGAAATCGCGCCAAATATCTTCGAGCGTGTTTTTCCCCTGCCCACCAACCTGGTCCGGCCGCTGCCTGTGTTTGTCGTCCCAATGGAAAACCCGGAAGACCCTGAAACACCGGCATAGCGGTTGTTCATTTCGAGAAAATTTGTAGTTCTTCAAAACGGCAAATACCCAGTAAGCTTTTGCTTCTGCGCGATTTGATTGTAAAAAATAGCACCTTCCTTTTACCTGATTTTCCAGCTTCACTACGCCTGTGGCCGCACCGCTCCAACTGCTCTCCATCGTCATTCCTGCACGGGACGAAGAAGGTTGCATCGCATCCACCGTCGAGCATCTGGACCTTGAGTTGCGCCTGCGCGGAGTGCCGCATGAAATCGTGGTGGTCGATGATGGCTCCAAGGACTCCACCTGGACCATCCTGCAAGAGGTGCTAAAAAAAATCCCCGCGTTGCGACCGATGCAAAACCCCGGGCCGCACGGCTTCGGGCGCGCCATCACCTATGGCCTCGATGCCATGACCGGCGACGCCGTGGTCATCATGATGGCCGATGAATCCGATGACTGCCGCGATGTGGTGCTTTACTGGGAAAAACTCAACCAGGGCCACGATTGCGTGTTCGGCAGCCGCTTCGTCAAGGGCGGCGGTGTGATCGATTACCCGCCGCTCAAATACGCGCTCAACCGCGCGGCCAACTTTTTCGTCCGCCTGCTCTTCCGCCACGGCCTCAACGATACCACAAACGCCTTCAAAGCCTACCGCCGCACAGTGATCGACGGCATACGGCCGATCCTTTCTCCGCATTTCAACATCACCGTCGAGCTGCCGCTCAAGGCGGTGGTGCGCGGCTACTCGTTCACCGTGATCCCCATCACCTGGCGCAACCGCCGCCACGGCGTGGCCAAACTCAAGATCCGCGAAATGGGCTCCCGCTACCTCTTCGTCGTCCTCTACGTCTGGCTGGAGAAATACTTTGCTCGCGGGGATTACATGAAACATGAAGGCTAAGCCTGATTTAAGCAAACAGGCTTCTACAATCACCTCCATCCATGCAAGCACACGATCAAGACGACCTCCAACGTATTTACGCGCAGCGATTTTCATCACAGATCGAATATCGCAACCGTGTGTGGAGTATCCTGGTTAATCATTTTTTCTCAAAATACATCCCGCAAGACGCCTCGGTTCTTGATCTCGGATGCGGCTACGGAGAGTTCATCAACCATGTGCGGGCTACCCGCAAATACGGCATGGACTTGAATCCTGATTCGCCCCGGCACTTGAAACCGGATGTTAAATTCCTGTTACAAGATTGTTCGCAACACTGGGATATTCCGGATCATTCGCTGGATGTGGTATTCACCAGCAATTTCTTCGAGCACCTGTCGGATAAGACGGCACTCGGAAAAACCCTGGATGAAGTGCGACGCTGCCTGAAACCAGGAGGCCGGATCATTGCCATGGGGCCCAATATCAAATTCTTGTCAGACGCTTATTGGGATTTCTGGGATCATCACATACCTTTGAGTGATTTATCCCTCAGGGAAGCTCTTGAAATACGGGATTTCTTCATTGAAGACTGTGTGGACCGCTTCCTTCCCTACACAATGTCGAGAAAGCGGCCAGTGCCCGATTTTCTCATCAAGATCTATCTGGCAATCCAGCCGGTATGGCAGTTTTTCGGCAAACAATTCTTGGTGGTCGCGCGTTCATGAAAATCACCACACAAATATCGCGCATCGTCTTTGCATTTACCCTGCTTGTCGCTATCTGGACGATGACCGTCCACCTAGGCAAGCCCCTGCTCGGCCCGCATTCGTTCCGCCAGACGCAGACGGCAATCTCTACTTATTATATGGCCAAGGACGCCACGATGTTTGCCGACTACATCACGCCGGTGCTCGGCAAGCCGTGGCGAATCCCGATGGAGCTGCCGGTCTATCAATGGCTCACCGCACGCTGGCACAACCTAACAGGCATGGCGCTCGATGCCAGCGGCAAGCTGGTCTCCGTGCTGGCATGGCTGGCCTGCATGGCCCCGGTGTGGATCCTGCTGCGCTCGTTGCGCTTTGAACGGCCTCAGATCCTTCTAACACTCGCCCTGCTTCTCTCCAGCCCGCTCTATCTGTTCTGGAGCAACGCGTTTCTGATCGAAAGCACCGGGGTGTTTCTCGCGCTAGCCATGGTCGCCTGCGTGGTCCGTGGCCATGAAATGAAAAGCGTGCCATGGCTGGTGGCGGGCCTGCTTTTCGGCATCGTGGCCATCTTGTGCAAAGCCACCACCTGGGCACTTGCGGCAGGTGCCGGCGGCCTCTTGCTGGTCTTCCGCGATGGCTGGCCGCAGTGGCGCGCGTTGTTAGGCCGGCATGAAGAAAAGTCTCCGGGCGAGACGCCCGGGCCACGTGGCGTGACCATACTTGCCGCCTCCTCCCTCTGCCTGTTGCTGCCATTCATCGCCGGCAAGCTGTGGCTGAGTTATGGGGATTCCATCAAATCCGCCAATCCCTTCGCCCGACAGATCCTGCTCTCCAGTTCACCGCATCAAGCCAAGTGGAACTACGGCACCTGGGAACAGAAACTCGACCCCGCGACCTGGCAGGTCATTTGGCGTCACATCACCGACCAGTTGTTAGTTCCCTTTCCGCTGATCGGCCCGTTCCTGATCCCGCTCGTTCTGTTGGCCGCAGCCATCGCTGCTCCGCGGCGCATTCCGCTGATGCTGGTGTTTCTGGCCGGCTTCGCCGCCGGGCCGCTGGTTTTCACCAATCTCTACTATGAACACAGTTATTACTGGAGCGCCAACGGCATCTGGCTGTTGCTGGCCGTTGGAACGGCCTTGGCCGGCATCTCCGAATTCCGGCCCGGAAAATCCTGGCCGCAGTTCGCTTCGGCCGCCCTCGCGGTTCTGATGGTTATTTCCGGTTTCACGGCATGGTTCCAGCGCTTCCTACCCATCCTCACCGCACTTCCCAAACGCGAGCAAATCACCGAAGCATGGACGAAACCCGTGCAGGCCATCGTTCCACCCGGGCGAACGCTTCTCATGGTCGGCAACGATTGGAACCCCGCCGCGCACTACTATGCCGGGCGCATGGGCCTCGCCCAACCAGCCTCCGAAGGCATCCGCTTTCCCGGGCCGGAGTTTGAGGAGTCAATGAAGTTACTAGGCCCCGACGAGAAACCCGGTGCGATGGTAATTGCCGACTCCCTCCTCACGCAGGAAAACCAACCCGCCATCGCACAGATCCTGCAACAGCTCGGCATGTCCCTCAACGGCCAGCGCAGCGCCTTCGGCGTGATGTTTCCGGCACAGGATCTGCAATCCGGTACCCCGGCTGAATGAATCGCAGATCATTCGCCGAATTCCAGACGGGAAAAGCGCACCTTGGCCTGCTGAAAGTCGTAGTGGTGAGCAAAGCCAGCTTCGCCAGTGATTGCGATGGCACGAGGCCGCAGTGATGGCAACCGCGGGTCATCCGGCCGATTCCGAAAAACGGCAAAAGCCTCATTGTTGGGGATTACTGGTGAAATAAGGAATCCGGCGGACGCCACGTTGGGCAGGAACCGGAAAGCATGCGTGCTGCCATCCGCCATCTGAACCGCCAGGATCAACACCGCAGGCTTGTAAAATTGTTTCAAGATTCTGCCTCTCGTCTTGAGCGGCAGTTCGATTTGACACCAAAGCGCATTCGCTTCGGGAAGAGGAACCATGGTTTCCGGCTGCAAACCAGTCTCTTGAAGCTCGATGAACCGATAGGGAACTGGAGTTTCACGACGGCTCATGAGCATATAGCCACTCTGCTCACCCTCTATGTCATAGTGACTCAGAATCTCCGGCCAAGAAAGTCCGTCGTCCATCGATGGGAAACGTTGATCCAACGAACGCACGGCAAACAGAAGTTGATCAGGTGCAGATTTGGTTAGAAGAAAGTCTCTATTCTTTTTTGCAAGCGTATCTGTGATTGCCGAATAGCTTTCGAACACCGGTCGATGCCTTACATTGAGTTTGTTGGCATACATTGCATCAATGCCACCCCATGGATAGAGATCCACAGTCCTGTCCGACAGATTGAATGGCTGCTTTTCTGCAATCGGCTTCATGTCATTTTCATATTGCCGCTCCACGTGCACGCGACTGCCCAGAAACTTGCCCAAATCGATCACGCCACCCAGACGGATGGTTTGTCCGAGCCTATCCTCAAAGGATGGGTTCCGATCATGCAACTGCATGCAGGCACCAAACAAAACCAATGACAAGACCGCTGCGATTGATGGGATCGTCCGCTGGGTGACCACATGGAACTGGATAATGGCGATGCTGGCCAGTATCGCCATGGCCACGACTTCGTGATGGTCGTGTCGCACAAAGCCCGCTTTGAATGCGATCAAAAGCAAAAACCCGGTGATTCCCGACAAGGCCATGGCAGTGAACCAGTCTCGCTTGAACCAGACGACCAGTGGCAATCCAGTCAGAGCCGTTGCGATGAAGACAAAAGACCACACGTTGGCCATACCCCACGGATGCGCAAGCTGCATGGCTTCTGCGTAGCCACTGGTGATTTCCATGGATGAGGTAATGTAAGTCCCCACCGACGCGAGCGACTGGTCTGCCAACAACCACAGCACGATCAGGAAAACGGCATAAACCGCACCGATCAGTGCGCTTCGCCGCTCGCGTATCAGGCAGTAAAGGGTGATAGCAGCCACACATGGAACGATTGCGATGAACCACGAGAACTTCACCACACTGGCAAGTGCCAACGCGGCTCCCACAACCGCGTTCGTCGGAATGTCCCTTGGCCGAGTCATTATCCACGCGGTCGATGCAAAGGCTGTAAAAGCGAAAATCTGCGCATCGACCACATCCACCGATGCGGTGAGCGCGGTCACCAGCATCGCGCCAATCCATTGCGTCCATTTGGGCAGAGTGCTGAGCCCGAGTGTTTTCCAAACCACAACACACCAGGCGGCGGCAATGAGCAGCCATCCCATCAGGGTGAGAGGATAGGTCTGTGGGGTTGCTCCGAAGTAGAGGAAGCCGTATGGCCCAAAGGTGAAAACGACATCTGTGCCGAAGGCCAAGCGATTCACAAAGGCATCATGCAGCACGAGAACCCAGGAATTGTTGCATGGCGGTTGCCATGATCGCGGAACCCAAGGAACAAATACCGAAAAGGTGTAGAAAGTGAAGAGGGCGGGAAGCCCTAGGGTTCTTGCGAGATGGATCAACTTGGAAGCGGGGGATTCGCGATTCACTTAGTCGGCTTACTTCGAAGCTTATGGTCTGCCAATCTCAATTTGGGTCAGGCGTTTTGTTCGCTCCGCCTGTGCCTGTGGATAAGCACGGCCCTGCGCATGCATTCTTGAAAAATGCGTCCTAGCGCGTTTCCCGGATTCCTGTCTCAATACGTCCAGCTCATGACGTCTCAGCAGTCCAAGTCCCTGATTTTCATCGTCGCTTACAATGCCGAGGCGCACTTGGAGAGTGTGTTCAGGCGCATTCCGTATGATCGGCTACCGGTGGGCTGCGAGATCCTCGTTAGTGACGACGCCTCGCCGGACGGCACCTTCGAGGTCGGGCAGAAGGCGGCGCTGTCGTGCCCGATTCCGGTGCGGGTGCTCAAGAACCCTAAAAACCTCGGCTACGGCGGCAACCAGAAGCTCGGCTATCAGATCGCCATCCAGGAAAACTATCAGGCGGTGGTGATGCTGCATGGCGACGGTCAATATGCGCCGGAACTTTTGCCGGAAATGCTCGCTCCGATCCTTGAGGAGGACGCGGATGTGGTGCTCGGCTCGCGGATGCTTCGCAAAAAGGATGCGCTGGCCGGCGGCATGCCGCTCTACAAATGGATCGGCAACCAGATCCTCACCAAGCTGGAAAACCGGATTGTCGGCGCGGAACTCAGCGAGTTCCACACCGGCTACCGCGCCTATCGGATCGACGCGCTGCGCCGCATTCCGTTCCACCACAATACCAACAATTTCCACTTCGACACCGACATCCTCATCCAGATGCTTCGCGTGGGTGCCGAATTCCGCGAGATTCCGATTCCCACGCATTATGGGGACGAGGTCTGCCATGTGAACGGCTGGCGTTATTTCTTCGATTGCATCCGCAGTTGCTGGCACGACTGGTTGACGAAAAAAGGCATCTTCTACTGCCGCCGCTTCGACTTCGCACCGCCCGGCGGCCGCTATGAGTCGAAACTCGACATCCCCCATTCCTCGCACCAAACCGCGCTGCGCCTCGTGCCTAACGGCAGCCGCGTGCTCGACATCGGCGGCGGCAACGGCTGGGTGGCCGATGAGTTGACAGACAGGAAAAACTGTGAGGTTTCCATCATCGACAACTTCTTCCGCACGGAGCCGCCGATCCACCACCGGATGATTCATCACGATCTCAAGGACCCCATCGACTTCGACCTGCCGCCTGCCGACGTGGTGCTGATGATGGACGTGATCGAGCATCTTCCGCGTCCTGAGCACGTCGCGTTGTTGGACCGTCTGCGGCGCGACCTCGATGATCCGCCGGCCAGGATGATCATCAGCGTGCCGAATACCGCTTTCCTACCTTTGCGGCTGAGTTTCTCACTGCTCGGCAGGCTCAACTACGGCCGACGCGGGATTCTCGACGACACCCATGCATTCCTGTTCACCCGCAAGTCGCTGCACGAGTTGATGGAGGAATGCGATTATGACATTCTCGGCTGGCATCACACGCCGCCGCCCTACGAGCTTGCGCTTGGCGATCGCAAACAACTGGCGCGTATGCTCACTTCGCTGCATGCCACGGCCGCGCGGCTGATGCCTTCGCTTTTCGCCTACCAGCACCTTATCGAGGCCAGCCCGCGCCCTACCGTGGAAAGCCTGATCCGGCATTCGTTCGAGAATTCGCGCGGGAAATAGGGGTGAGCGCTGGTGGATTTTTGCCCCGGTAGGGGCATGTGAAATTAGCCGGTGGCGGGAGCCACCGGATTGAGGTATGAAATGAATCCGTGTCCCGGCAGGGACACCTGAAAGCGCCGCCATGCCATCGACCCACCTCTCGCTGCATTTCCACGTCGTTTTCTAGACGAAGAACCGTGAACCCCGCATCGCCGCGGAATGGCGCGAACGGCTTCACGCCTATCTCGGCGGCGTGGCACGGAAATCAGGCGCAATTCCTGAGGCTATTGGCGGGGTGGCTGACCATGTTCATCTGCTACTCGGGCTGAACGCAAGCACACGCCTCGCCGATGTGGTTCGCGACATCAAGGCGGTTTCCTCGAAATGGGTTCATGACGAGACAGGCGATCGCGCGTTTGCGTGGCAGGAAGGTTATGGAGCATTCAGCATCAGCCCGTCCCACCGCGAAAACGTCCGCAACTACATCTCTCGGCAGGAAGAGCATCATCGGAAGCGGACCTTCCAAGAGGAATACTTGCAACTCCTGCATCGCTGTGGCGTGGATTTCGATGAGCGCTATCTATGGTGAGCTGCAACATTCCGTAGCCCCTCCGGGGCTCAATCCATCTTGTTGATCGGGTTCCGGTGGCTCGCGCCACCGGCTAATTTCCGCGATCCCTTCCGGGCTCAGGAACCCTCACTCGCCCAGATCGATCAACCGCGCATTACCTGCGGTGGCGACGAGGCCGCCGTCGCGTTTGGCGAGGGCGTCGATGTTGTCCATGAAGTCGTTGAAGCGCGGTTTCCAAATTTGAGTGTAAAACCACTCCGGGCGGGTGCTTTCGTTCCAGAGCTTGCGGGTATAGAGCAGCACGGCGTTGTTGAAATCCACGGCGATGACATAGCGGATGCCGAGGCCTTTCAGGTAAGCCGCAAGTGCCTCCGGACCTTGTTCGAAGGGAATGCCCGGCGGCGGTGAGGAACCGCCCACCGCATTGATCGAGACCATCGGGTTGCGCCTGTAGTCGAACCAATAACTCGCGTCCACCATGGTGAGGATCTTTTCACCGGCGGGCACCTGTTCCTGCAACTGGGCATAGGCTTTCCGCAGGTTCGGATCGAAGAACGGTTTCACTTCCTTGATTTGATCCGGCAGTCCGGTGATCTGCTCGCGCAGTTCCTTGCCGCCTTGTGCCGAGCTGACGACCATGAAAACGATCAGCGCCGCAGCACTGGCGGCGACGGGCAATCGCAGTGCTTCGTTGCCGGCATCCGCAGGATTTTCCGTGGCGGATTTTTTCAACAGCGCGGCCAGCATCCACAAGCCCAGTGGCACGAAGATCGGGTGGAGGTAGCGATGGAGATCAAGAAATGCGAGCGCGCTGAAGCGGTGGAGGATCACGGCGCTTGCCAGCAGCATGCCCCAGAGGATGGGCGAGGTGGATTTTCCCGCCGGAAGCAGCGCCGCCACGGCAAGCAGCGCCAACATGCTCAAGGCTTCAGGAGCTGTGAAGAATGCAAGCACTCCTGCCCAATCCTTGAGCGGCTCGTTGAAGGCATAGGTCTGATAGGCCTTGCTGACATAGCCACTGATGGGCGGAACCATCGGCGTGCCGTTGGAGGCGTAAAGCACGAGCATGAAGGGAATCAAAACCACGAGTGCCACCAGCCCGGTTGTTAGATAAGGTGAAATGATGACAGGCAAATTGTTTTTGGCGCGCAATCCGCACCACAGATCCCGCAGGGCGAGTGCGGCGAGGATGAAGCCGGCCACTGCGGTGAAGGTCGGGCGGATGCTGCATGTTCCGGCCAGCAGCAGTCCGGCCGGAACAAACGCGGCCCATGCTCGGGGTTTCGCGGCAAAGGCCCGCTCCAGCGTGATCAACATGCCGAGCAGCATGGCACCGCCGGTCATCGCGCCGTTGGTGCTGATGCGCGGCACCGGCACGAACCAGAAGGCGAATAGCAGCAGGAAGCGCACGACGGCATATTGGCCTTTGAGTCCGCGCGTGGCGTGGACGAGCATGCCGAAGATCATCAGCATCGCCATGCCGCGGTCCGGAACGTGGCCGTTGCGCTCGGCACCGACGATCATCACCAGCGCCTGCAGGATCGACTGGCCGCCGAAAGTGCCCGCACGCTGGAAGCTGAACGGCTCGATCAAGGTGCCGGTGGCGAGAAGTTTCACCGGCAGCATGAGATAACAGATCAGGTCGTCGTTGGGATCGATGTGATGCGGCCAGGCGATCGAGGAGGCGAAGGCAAGCGCGGCGAGAAAATACAACACCACATCCGAAAGTGGCATCCGCAGGGTGGAGAATGAAAACCCTCCACCGAGCAGGCGGCTCATGCCGTGAACGATGGCCATCACCGCACCCAGTCCGACCACCGCGGTGAGGATCGGCGCGACGGCGAGCTTGAAAACCATGAGCAGTCCGCCGATGGCAAGGGTGGCGGCCATGCCCCAGGCGGCGGTGAGGCCCCAGCCGAGATCGTCGAACTCCGGTCGGCGCAGCGCACGGCGCAGGGTTTCACCGTAGCCGAGAAAGGATATGAATATGACAATGCTCCAGAGGAGGACGGGGAAGTAGCTCGGGTGCATGGCGCAAAGCCAATCCTGAAGCCGCCACGGCGGAAAGGTCAAAATGGTGGGGGCGGCGCACCCAAAATGATTTCAGCGAAACGCAGAGGCGCTAAGTTCGCAGAGGGAAGCGCGGAGTTGATACGATTTGGAGAAGGGAAGCGTGGTGGTTCAGATCAAGGGAGCGCAACCGTGGCGCGGGCGTCCCAGCTCGTCGCCATCTCTGAAGGCGAATTAAAAGAGGGCTGCGGGCGAGACGCCCGCGCCACTTGTGAGTTCCTCATTTCCGTTCCTTGGCTGTGACGTCATCGATGCCGAGATAGCTGAAGATCAGGCTGAATAGGATGGTTTGGAGGCCGATGGAGACGAGGGTGCGGCCGGCGATGACGGTGCGGGTGGCTTGCTGGGGATCGAGATCGCCAAAGCCGGTGGAGGCCCAGTCGAGTGCGGCGTAGAGGATGACGCCAATGCCGGCGAGGGTGACGGCACCGCCGCCGAGCAGGCCTTTTTCCAAGGTGAAGAATCCGAAGGCGCGGGACAAGGCGTGGTTGGCTGGCAGGAAACCGTGAGTGAAGGAGAAGATCCGGGCAAAGGTGGCGAAGAGGATCATTTGATAACCGAAGAGCATTATCAGTCCGGCCACTTCGAGGGTATTGAGGTCGAAGCTCACACCACCGATCCGGAGCGGCCCGGCGAGCAGGCGCAGGAAAAACCCACTGCCGAGCAGCAGGCAGGTGATGCCTGGATAAAGCAGCAGCCAGCGCGGCGAGAACAGCAGCATGAAACGCAGGTGCCGCCAACCATCGCGCCAACTGCGCAGGTGCGGCGGCCGCGAGCGGCCATCCGGGTGCAGAATGATCGGCACCTCGTCGATTTTCATGTCGCGCAACGAGGCCTTGATGACCATTTCCGAGGCAAACTCCATGCCGCCGGTGCGCAGTTCCATGCGCTGAAACGCGTCCTTGCTGAGTCCCCGCAGGCCGCAGTGGAAATCGTGCGCCGGGCATTTGAAAAACAAGCGGCCGATGAAGCTGAGCACCGGATTGCCGATCCAGCGGTGTTTCCACGGCATGGCACCGGGCATCACGGTGCCGCCGCCGCGTGGCATGCGGCAGCCCATCACGAGATCACAGCCTTTGCGCAGTCGTTCGATAAACGGAGCGATGCGGGAGAAATCATAACTCATGTCGGCATCGGCCATGATGATGTATTTCCCTTTTGCATCGGCCATGCCTGCGCGCAGGGCATTGCCGTAGCCGCGCTCGGCCACCGGCAGGACGCGCGCGCCGAGGGATGCGGCGATCTCCTGCGAACCATCGGTGCTGCCGTTGTCGGCGATGAGGATTTCACCATCGGCCCCTGCATCCGCCAGCCCCTTGCGCGCGGCTTCGATGCAGCCGGCCAGGGTTTCCGCCTCATTGAGGCAGGGCATGAGGATGGTGACTTCAGGGTTCATGGGTCCAGAGTTTGCCTTGCTGATAGGCGGAGCGCAGCGAGGCGGCGATCTGTTGTTGTTCCGGGTTGGCTTTTCCGGCGAAGGTGGGCTCGTCGAGCGCGGCGAGTGCGGCGGTGAAATCACCGGTCGCGGCATGGGCGGCGGCTTTGGCGAGCACTAGCTCGGGGTTGCCCCCTGCTGTTTTTTCGAGGCCTTCGACGAGACCCAGCGCGAAGGCGCCGTCGCGCGCCTCCTCGTCCGGCAAGGTGGCCAGCAGCCATGCGGACTGCAGAATGGTGCCGGGTGTGGCGTCGCTGTAGGCGGCCATATTGCGCAGCAACGAGGTGAGCGGTTTGTATTGCCGTGCGCTCATCAGGCCTTTGACGAAATTTCCGGCATAGGTCTCGCGCGTCGGCGCGTCGGCATCCTTGAGGGCGAGTTTCAACTCATCGATGGCTTGCTCGAAGCGGCCTTTGCTGGCGAGCAGATCGGCGTATTCGACGCGTGCCAGACTGCTGCCCGGAGCCTCCTTGAGGAGTTGTTCGAGCACTTCGATGGCGACGTCCGGCTTGCCTTCGACGAAACGGACGAAGCGCGCGAGGTGGTAGCGACCTTCGATGAAACTCTGCCCGGGTGCCACGCGCAGCATCAGCACCTGTTGGTTGAGTCCCTGGGTCAGTGCGTTGGGGGGGAATACCAGCGGCCGCGTCCATGATGGGATGGTGCGGTCGAACAACGCGCGTTTGCCGAAGGAGTTCATCACGGAAACTCCGTCCTGCGGTTTCTGATGGAGGATGTTGAAGTAGGGCTCGATGAAGTTTTCCCATGACATTAACGAGACATGGGTGATGCCATGTTTCTTGAGCAGGTCGAAAGCCTCCTGCTCGGTCTGTGCGTTGAGGGCGGTGGCGGCTGACTTGAGCCCCTCGACATTCTCCCAATACAGCGTGCCCACGGTGCTGAAGCCGCCGAGCGCGGAGAGGATGCACGAGCTGTTAGGGCTGGATAGGAGCACTACCGGCTCACCGTTGGCGTCGTCGAGGATGGAGCGGGCCATCTGGCGGTGGAGCAGCGCGAGTCCTTGGCCAGGCTGGATGCTGATTTTCTCGCTGCGGTATTGCTGCCAGACGTTGCCGAAGGTGCTCAGGAATGTGGGACGCACGAAAACCACTCCTGTGGCCACCAACAAGACGAAGGCGATGGTGCGCGCGACCTGATGGCGCGGCACGAGTTTCCAAATCTGCGGCACCACGATGGCGGCCAGCGCGATGTATAGCGGGCCGCAAAGCAGTCCCCAGCGCGATTGATAGAACTGCAGGCCGGTCATCATCAGCACCGGGACGGTGAGAAAGAGCAGCGAGGCCTTGGCCCCGCGGCTGGGGCCGTTCATCGCGATCAGCACGAAGGCAGCCAGCACGAACAGGGGATACCAGCCGAAGGCAACCTGCCACGGCAGGCCGGTGAGCCGGATGCGCTCAGTGATAGGCAGCAGCTCTGCGATGTTTTTCCACAGGCCAACCATGAAGGGATCGCCCGGTATATAGACGGCGGCGCCGCCAATGAGGATGGCGGCAGGCAGCACGGCGCAGGCCAGCAGAGGCAGGATGCAGGCGCGCCATGGGAAAGGCCGCGGGCCGGTGTCCGCTCCATCGCCACCATCACCTGTAAGCCAGCCGCCGAGGATGGCGATCATCCATCCGCCGCCAAGCCAAGCCAATGCGTAGAACGGATGGTTCACTTCCAGCCGCATGCTCATGTGGTTGGGGAAATACTCGAGTAGCCAGAAAACCAGCGCTGCGCCGCTGCCAACCATGGTCCACCATTTCCACAAGCTGGCATGGAATACCGGGTCGCCCGGTGCCCGGCGGCGGAAGAAAAACGCGCTTACAAGTGCCGCAGTGCCGATGGTGCCCAGCACGATGGAGGTGGAAAGTGCGCTGAACCAAACGCTGCACGCGCCGCAGATGGCGGAGAAGGTCATGCCATGTCGCGCCTGTTCGAGTGAGGCCGCGGGAGCGAAATCCGTGCAGCCCGGGGCTTTCACCCAGCCGGCCCCCGCCCAGGCGATGCCGAAAAGCATGCCCAACTGCGCGAAGGCGATGATCCCGTGGTGGTCCGGATAAGCCGGCAGGAATCCTTCGTAAAACGAGGGCACCGCCACCATGCCAATGGCCAGCACCACGCCGCAGAGCGGGCCGAACCGCCGCGCCGATAGCGGGGCGAAGATACCAAGCGCCACCAACAACAGAATCGGGTTCGCCCAGATGGACATGCGGAAAATCGCATGGCGCAGCGGTTCTCCAGTGACGCTCTGGCGCAGCTCGCCGAGTCCGCGCAGATACCAGGCGAAGGCGGAATTCCAGTGGACGGAGCGGCCATGAGGCGAGTTGTCGAACCCGGTATGGCGCAGGCGCCACATGCCATTGCGGCCGAGTTCTTCTGCATGGTGGTTCCATGTGTAGCCGTCATTGGCGATCTCGTTTAGAAACACCGGCATGCGCTTTTCCTGCGGAATGCCGCGGTCCACTTCATCGCACAGGCGGACCGTCACCGAATCCACCATGAAGGCGTGGGCCATCACCCATGCTGCGCACAAGGCCAGCACCAGCCAGAATGCCTGCCATGCATAATGATGTGTGGCGGAGATAGCCGGCGCGGAGGGCGCGGTGGAGGGCTGCATTTCCTCCGGGGCGATGGTTTCCGGCTGGCTTGCGCCGTCGGCACTGGCCGGGGGACGCTTCACAAAGGATGACAAATGCTTTTTCTTGGCCACGTGGGATGGGATGTTGTGGAAAAGTTTTTGCCGCACTTTGCGGCTGAGCGCAACGCCTCATTCCACGCTGTCCAACTGGCCGCGCGCCTCGCGGGCGGCTAGCGCCACATCCGGCACGGTGAGCAGATCCGAGACGATCACCACCCGTCGCGCGCCGGCGGCGAGCACTTCGTGGAGGTTGGCGCGCTTGATGCCACCGATGCAAAACGCGGGAATGCGCGAGCCGACGTCGCGCTCCATCGCGGCGATATCCTGCAGTCCGATGTTCGGCCGACCCGCCTTGGTGGGCGTGGGAAACAGCGGCCCGAAGCCGATGTAGTCGAAACCCTCCGCCAGCGCCGCACGCGCCTGGTCCAGCGAGTGGGTGGAGCGCCCGATGAGTTTTCCAGGCCCCATGATTTCCCGCGCCTGGGCCAGCGGCCCGTCGTCCTGGCCGATGTGCACGCCGTCCGCACCGAGCTCCGCGGCGAGTTGCGGAAAATCATTGAGGATGAAGGGTATGCCCGCGGCGCGGCAAAGGGGGAGGATTTCCCCTGCCACACGGCGGATGGTGGCAGCGTCATGGCCTTTGGCGCGCAGTTGCAGAAGATCCGCGCCGCCATCTAACAGCTGCTCGGTGGTATGAGCAGCGTTTTCCTCAGAACAATAGCCGAGGTCCAAAATGGCGTAGAGCGAGTGTTGCATGTCTTAAGATCTGTCTGACATGTCAGACTAGTCAGACTTCTTCTCTTCCAGATACCGCGCCACCCAGCCGATGTCATAATTTCCGGCAATGAAATCCGGGTGATTGATGATTTCCAACTGGAACGGAATGGTGGTCTTGATGCCGCGGATGATGAACTCGCCCAGCGCGCGCTTCATCCGCGCTATGGCGATTTCACGGGTGGCGGCGGTCACGATGAGCTTGGCGATCATCGAATCATAATGCGGCGGCACGGTGTAGCCGCTGTAAACGTGGGTATCGACGCGCACACCCTTGCCGCCGGGGGCATACCATAACTCGATGGTGCCGGGGCTGGGCGCGAAGTTGTTATAAGGATCCTCGGCGTTGATGCGGCACTCGATCGAATGGCCGCGCGGGGTGGCTTCCAGCACGTGGTGGGAGAGCGGCTCGCCGGCGGCCACGCGGATCTGCTCCTTGATCAGCTCGCAGCCCATCACCTCTTCGGTGACCGGGTGCTCCACCTGGATCCGGGTGTTCATTTCCATGAAATAGAAGTGCTCGCCAGCTTCATCCACGAGATACTCAATGGTGCCCGCGTTCTGATAGTTGATGGCGCGGATCAGATTGGCCGAGGCATCGCCCATGCGCTTGCGCATCTCCGGCGTGAGCAGCGGCGACGGGCATTCCTCGATGATCTTCTGGTTGCGGCGCTGCATCGAGCAATCGCGCTCGCCGAGGTGGATGTAGTTGCCGTGCGAGTCGCCGATCACCTGGATCTCGACGTGGTGCGGGTTGAGCACGAGTTTTTCAAGATAACAGCTGCCGTTGCCAAAGCAAACGATCGCCTCGCTGGAAGCCGCTTGGAAAAGCTGGATGAATTCCTCCTCCTTGAAACAAGGCCGCATGCCGCGGCCGCCACCGCCGGCGGTGGCCTTGATCATCACCGGGAAACCGATTTTTTTCGCAGCTTCAAAAGCGGTCTCGGCATCCGGCATGATGTCCGAACCCGGAGTGATGGGCACTCCGTTGGCCACTGCGGTGGCGCGGGCCGTCGCCTTGTCGCCCATCATCGAAATCACCTTGGCGGAGGGACCGATGAAGGTGATGCCGGACGACTCGCAGATTTCCGCGAAACGCGCGTTTTCCGATAGAAATCCGTATCCCGGATGAATCGCATCCGCGCCGGTGATCTCCGCGGCGGCGATGATGCGGTCCATCTTGAGATAGGATTCCTTGCTGGAGCTAGGCCCGATGCAGACGGCCTCGTCGGCAAGCTGGACATGCATCGAATCGACATCCGCCTCGGAATAGACGGCGACGGATTCGACATCGAGCTCGCGGCAGGCGCGGATGATGCGGAGGGCGATTTCGCCGCGGTTGGCGACCAGGACGCGCTTGAACATAGAATAGATCGTAGATCGTGGATTATTGGATAGAGGATGCGGAAGACCTCACTTGATGCGGAACAGGACGTCACCGAATTGGACGGGAGCTCCCTCTTCTGCGACGCAGGCGCAGATGGTGCCTGATTTCTCGGCTTTGATTTCGTTCATCACCTTCATCGCCTCGATGATGCAGATCGTCTGGCCGATTGAAACGGTGGAGCCGACCTCGACAAAGTCCGGCGCGTCGGGTGCGGGTTTGCGGTAAAAAGTGCCGACCATGGGCGAGGTGATTTCGCTGCCCTCGGCCGCGGGGGCGGCTGCGGCGGCTTGGGCGGGTGCCGCAGCAGCGGCAGCCGGGGCGGTGCCGGTAGCGGCGGGAAGACTGGCAAGCAGGCCACGGAGGTCGTCCACATCGGTGCCCTTCTTGAGCTTGAGGTGGAAGTCTTTCTTGGTGATGTCGAAGAGGGTGAGGCCATGCTCATTCATGAGCTCGACGATGCGGCGGATTTCCTGGAGTTCCACGGTGAGGTGAGGGTTAGAGGTTCGGGGTGGCGGAGGCGGCCGACGGGCCGCGCTTCACTCACGCACGCTAGGCGGATGGGGGAAACAGCGTCAAGCGGCAAGACAAACGGCCATGATCACCGGTTCTTGATCCATGGCATCAGCGGCTGGAGGCGGGAAAGGAAGGTGTCACCCTCGGCGAGGCGTTGCAGCCGCATCATGGCACCCGGCGTATCGCGCATGGCGCGGGCCACCACCGCTCGCTCTCCGGGAACGAGCAGGCGTTGGGCGATGTCGGCGAAATCCAGTGCGGCGATCACATGCAGGTCGCGCTGCACCGGATTGGAGAGGATGGAGTCCAGCAATTCGAGGGCGTGCGAGTATTTTCCAGCGTCGATTAGAGCACCGGCCCGCAGCAGGTTGAGGTCTTCGGCATAACGGCCGCCAGGAAAGCGCTCTTCGTGACGGCCGATGGCGGCGAGCACCTCGTCGGGATCGATGGCCGGGTCCGTGCGCGCGACCACCAGCCGCTTGTAGCCGTTGGGGATGGGCGCTTCCGGAAAATGAAACGCGGCGATGCGGCTGCCGCCACGGTATTTGCGCGCGATCAGGCGGGTGAGCCGGAACGAAGCGGCTTCTGCCTTGGGGCTGTCCGGATACGTATCAAGAAACTCACGCCAGCCGGCGATGGTGTCGTTGCGCGGGCCGGTTTCGACGCCTTCGGGATCTCTGAGCAACTGGAGTCGCTTGCGGAAATCCAGCAGGCTGGCGAATTCCGGCGGGAGTTCTTTGTGCCTGCCATTTGCGTAGTCGAGGAAATCGCTGGTGCGGATGCCCTCCAGCAAGGCCGCCGCGCGAAGGTCGTCGATGCGGTCGATCATGGCGGTGATGTCCGATTGATACTCCGGATTGGATAGAGACCGGGCGCGGTCGTAATCTTGCGCGGCCTTTGCAAGCTCTCGGCGGATGGCGACAAGCGGCATGCGGGGATTTGCGTTGAGAATCGGATCAAGGTTGAAACGCTCGATCTGTTCTTCCGCGTCCCAGAGGGACTCACGCTCGGTGGCGAAGATGGCGGCGGTCAGCTCACCCGCCGAGTTTTGCAGGTTGTAATCGCCGGGCATCCACGGGCCGACGGCGGGGCCGAAGTTGTAATAAACCGCGCGCCTGGCCTCGGGTGATTGCGGAAAACGTTGGCGCAGCTGGCGATGGAGATCCGCGGAGAGCGCCGTGGCACCGGTTTCATAAGCGCGGGATTTCTGATAGAGCGAGAACTCCGCGCGGCGGAACAGGCATTCATTGGCCAGCTCGAGTGCGGAGGCGGCGATGGCGGGGTCTTCGCTCTCGGCGGCCTTGAGCGCGTGTTCGAGCGCTTGCGTGGCCTCGTCGCGCCGGTCCAGCTCGTGATGCACCAACTCGCTGGAAAATCCGAGCTGCAGTGCGTTGCGCCTGCGCAGCAGGTCCTGCTTTTCCTCCTCACTATTGGCATAGTAGGACAGAAAAGTCATTGGAAGCGTGAGCCGTCCGCGTTCGTTCATCCAGTGCCGCGCGATTTCCAGATGCAGCCTGCCGCGCTCGGATGCCGGCGGATTCATGGCGAGCTGGGCGTGTAGCGCGGCGAGCGGCGCGACATGGGTTTCCCATTCGGCATGGGTCATGCGTGGGTTGCCGAGTATCCCTGGAATCCCCCACTCCCATTGATTGCCGGGCGCGGCCTCGCCCTCCGAAAGATGTTTCTCCGCAAGCTCGAAGTTGCCATTTTTCAGCGCCCGCATGCGGATGGCGTTTTGCAGGAAATCCCGATGGCGGCGGTTTTCGCCGATCGCCTCGAATGACGACACCAGTTCTTCGAGCGGCGCAAACTGGATGAGCGTGTCGAGCCACTGGATGAGTTGTTCGCTGGGACGCAGGCGGATGGCTTCCGATGCCTTTTCTTCCGACTCAACCAGCGGAAGGAGCTCCTTGATCGCCATGCCGGAGCGGCCCGATTGGTGAAATGAAAACGCCTTGCGGAACGGCACATCGACCAGCAACGGACTTGCCGGGAAACGTTCGGCCAGACTTTCGAATGCCTGCACCGCCTGTGAGTGGCGGCCGAGTCGTTGCAGAACGATGGCCCGCGCATACAAGGTCTCGTCGGAATCGCTGGCGGCGGAGGGATTGTCCAGCAGGGCGAGCGCCTGTTCGTGCTCGCCTTGTTCGGTGGCGATCCATGCGAGCAAGGTGAGCGTGGTTGCATCATGCGCGCCGCCCGCAGCCGCGATTTCACTGCCCAGCGATTCCATGGCGCGGCTCACAAAATGCGATGGCCTGAAAATCCGGCGCTTGAGGAAATCGATGGTGCTGCGGCCGCCGTTCTCAGAGTCATCCCACCACATCGGCAACGAAATGTGTGCGGCGGGATCGAT
Organism: Akkermansiaceae bacterium; assembly: GCA_947491475.1. Taxonomy (GTDB): domain Bacteria; phylum Verrucomicrobiota; class Verrucomicrobiia; order Verrucomicrobiales; family Akkermansiaceae; genus Luteolibacter. Next base: position 24,523 of record CANLKN010000032.1, read on the forward strand.
GCAATGCTGCACGAAAAGCCGCGCGACGACCGGATGCCGCGCCATCGCCTTGGCATCGAAGTGATCCTGCGGGCTCAACCAATCGGTTTTAGCCGCTTCGTCGGACTCGAGAAGTTTTTCGAAAATGAAATCGCACTCGCGCAGCACACTGCGGGTGATTTCGCGCGTCGGCTGCATGTCAAGCCGGGTGAGCTGATGGACCACCGCGCTGCCCATCGCACCGCGGTCAAACGCGATGGCCCCGAGCCAGCCGTGGGCGTCCGGGGTGAAGCTGCCTTTGGGATGCGATGCAATAAACTCCTGCAGACCGCTCTCCGCTTCATCCATTAGTTCTGCAATTTCAGCCCGGCGGTCCTCACCCTCATTCATGCGGCGCAACAAACGCGATTCTTCGAGCAGGCAGCGCGGCCGCATGAGCGCGGCCACCACACCGCGCGGATGGTCGGGAAATTCCTCCATCACGAGGGCAAACTCCGCTGCCGCCCTCTTGTAGTCCTGGGCATCGAAATGATACGCCGCGCGGCGGACATTCCAGTAGGGCTTGAGTCGTGCATCGGCGGCTTGTGCGAGTGCGTCGATCTCGGCGAGTTCGGCGCGCACTTGTTCGAGTGCGGCATTCCGAAGTTTCGCAAACTCCGCTTCATCCATGTGCCACGGGCGGATGCGAGGTGGGGATGGCGGGATCTTGTGGAAATTCGCCACCCGCCATTTCAGGTAATCTCCGGCCACATCGAAGATCGCCGGATCGGCGGCGAGTTCGCGGATTTCGTGCAGCAGGTTGGCGCGGCGCGAGGAATAGTCGCCGCCGCGGTTTTCGGCGAGCAGGCGGTCGATGGCGGCCAGACGATCCGCCACAGGCAATGCGGCGAGGGATTCCGGCAGGCTGCGGCAGCTTTCGTCCAGCAGTTTGCCATCCGGCAATGCGGGATCGCGCGGTGCGATTTCCGTGAACAAATGCGGCCAGCGTTTCGCCGCATGGCGCTCGGGATAACTGCCGATCGATGGCGGTGCCTGATAGAAAAACGGTCCGCAGGCGAGCAAAAGGAGCAGAGACGGCAATACCATGCGACGCATGATTTTCCATAAGCAAAGCCGCGGAATTATCGAGCGGATTTTCGCAAAACCACCGGGTTTTCACCAGTCATGCCATCAATAAGCCATACCAGTCCTTCGCCGTGCGCGACCAAGGAGCCTGATACGATCGACTCGCCCGCAGGCAGCCGGGCGAAACGCAGCACCAGCGAATCCGCCAGCTCGGCTGGAAGCCCGCCGGGCAGTGACAATTCTGCAAAGGCACCGGGCAAGGCCGAACGGAAGCACCCTTGCTTGTCGGAGCGGATCACGAGTTCCCAAACACCCGGCGGCAGGTCATCCGGGCCGGGGTTTTCCAAAATGAACGAGCCATCATCCGCAAGATACAGTTCCAAACGCAGGCCGGCATTTGAGTTCGTCAGGTGCGGCACGGAGAATGCCGCACGTGTGCCCGGTCCGGGCAGCGCGAACCAGATCACACCCGCCGCGCCGGCATGGCGGGCCGCCTCCACGAGCCGCTCCAGCTCCGCCGCGTCCGGCGCGCGATGGACCACTTTCATGCCAGGCGCAACCCGCGTTCCTGTTAGATCCAACGTTTCCACCGGATCAAAAACGGTCGTTCCGTTCACGGTTTCACCACGCTTCAAATGCGGATGAAAAAACAAGGTATCATATCCCCAGTCGCGGACATGACCGATGAGCGCTCCATCCGCGGCGAAGACCGACAGCCGCTCGAAATTCGGCAAGCCGGCCAGCCATGGCTTCGGACACTGCGACCAGCTTGCGATGTGTTTGCACACATCAGGATCCGCCAATGATTGGAAACGCCCGGCTTTCACGTCCGCCGCATCGTCCGCTTCAAGATCATAGAACATCGGCGCGAACGAATCGACGGCTGCCGCGAGCTTCCGGAACTGCGGGTGACGCGGCCATGAAGCCAGCGCGGTGATCGAAATTTCAGCGGGTGCCGACGCCTTTCTCGTGTCTGTTAGAAATCGCGCATAACGATCCAGCAAACGATCCGGGCAATCGAAATCAAGCTGGATTTCACCCGGCATCGGTGCATCTCCCAGCCACCTGCGAACCATCTCCGCGAAACGCCCCGCGGCATCCGGTGAACCGAGAAACGCCGTTTGCGGCTCGATTCGGAAAACCGGAAGGATCACAATGCCCGGCGCAGCCGCCATCGGCTGCGCGATGCGTTTGAATACCCAAGCTCCATTCTCCCAACGACACTCCGCCGCCTGCCAGTATAATTTCCGTGTCCGCGCCTCGTTCAACACCCTCACCTCGGCATCATTCAACTCCGAACTCCGGTGCCACACCCAGAAGGACGGTGGCTCTGTCAGATCCCCATGTTCCGCCGCCGGCTTCCGACCGTCACAAGCGCACAAGGCCATGAGGGCCATCAGTTGCAGCGGTCTCATGTCCGAGGAGATGGCGGAAGCTTGCGCAAGTGGCGAGTCGATTGTTGATGGAGCAGAAAAGTCTGGCCGGGAATTTCTCGTTTCCATCCTAGAGGTAGCCACCTACAAGACGCGGCCATGCCGACTGCTCAAGCACTGAACGTCTTGCCCCGCCCGCCGATGAAGGGCGAACTGGTGCCGACGGATTATTTCCGTGAATTGAAAATGGCGGAGATCCGCCGGCCCGGGCGGTTGCTGGAGGTGGACCTCGGCTGTGGCGATGGATCGTTTCTCATGGAAATGGCAAGGCATCATCCGGAGCGGGATTTCATCGGCGTGGAGCGGCTGTTAGGCCGCGTGCGCAAGGTCTGCCGCAAGCTCACTCGCCACGGACTGGACAACGCTCGGGTGCTGCGGCTCGAGAGCCGCTATGTGGTGGAGTGGTTGCTGCCTGAGGCATCGGTCTCACGGCTGCACCTGCTATGCCCGGACCCGTGGCCTAAAGTGCGGCACCACCGGCGGCGTCTGGTGCAGCGGGACTTTCTCGATGCGGTGAGGCGCGCGCTCGAACCCGGCGGCGAGTTTCTTTTCATGACCGACCACGAGGAATACTTCCGCTGGGCCGAGGAAAAAGTGGCGGAACACGGTGGCTTCGAGCGGCTGGAGTGGCAGGAGGATTCGTTTTTCTATCCGAAAACCGACTTCCAGGAGTTATGGGAAAGCGAGGGCAAGCGGATGTGGCGGCTGCGCTGCCGAAAAAGAGAATAATTGAACCGCGAATGTATGCGAATTTTCAATTGATTGTGAGAAGCGTCGGATCGCAGATAGTTCTGATTTCCAGCGCGAAACCCTCGCGGTTTTCCAGGTCCCGTCGTATCCCGGTGTAGGTCAAAGGATCAGGCTTTTTTGCCGCAGCACATGATCTGTTAGAACGAGTGTGGCCATCGCTTCCACGATCGGCACGGCTCGCGGCAGCACGCAGGCGTCATGGCGGCCTTTGCCCTGGAGTTCGGTGTTTTCGCCAGAGCTGCTCACGGTTTCCTGGGAAGTCATGATGGTGGCGGTGGGTTTGAAGGCCACTCGGAACAGAATGTGTTCGCCATTGGAAATGCCACCCTGCACGCCGCCTGAGCGGTTGCTGGTGGTGCGGACCTTGCCATCGACCATGCGGAAGGGATCATTGTGCTCAAGGCCTGTGAGAAGGGTGCCATCAAAGCCGGAGCCGATCTCGAAGCCCTTGGTCGCCGGGATGGAAAGCATGGCCTTGGCTAGGTCGGCCTCCAGTTTGTCGAAAATCGGTTCACCCAGACCGGGCGGGCAGTTGCGGATGACACATTCGATCACACCGCCCACCGAGTTTCCATCGCTGCGAATCGCCTTGATGTGCTCGATCATGCGCTCGACCATCGCCGGATCGCCGGTGCGCACAATGTTGGATTCGATGGTTGTGGCGGTGATGGCTGCGGGATCGACATCGGCCTTCAGGTGTTGAATGGATTTCACCCATGCGAGCACCTCGATGCCAGGGTGCAGCGTTTTGAGAATCTGGCTGGCGACGGCGGCAGCGGCGACACGGCCGATGGTTTCTCGGGCGGATGCACGGCCGCCACCGGAGGGGGCGCGGATGCCGTATTTGGCATCGTAGGTGTAATCCGCGTGGCTCGGCCGGTATTTGGCGGCCATTTCATCATAAGCACCGGGGCGCTGATCGGTGTTTCTAACCACAATGCAGATCGGCGTGCCAAGCGTGAGCCCGTTGTGAAGGCCGGAGAGGATTTCGGCGGCATCAGCCTCCTTGCGCGGGGTGACGATGTCGGATTGGCCGGGCCGGCGGCGGTCGAGTTCGCGTTGGATGTCCTCCAGCGATACCGGGACGCGCGGCGGGCAGCCATCGATGACGACACCGACACCGCCGCCGTGCGACTCGCCAAAAGTGTGGATGCGGAAAACCTGGCCAAAGGTGGATGACATGCCGGCGAGGTTATGCCGCAAGCGGCGCGGGGCAAGCGGGATTCGACAAGGGCCAATGCGCCGAATGTGGGGGTTCAGACCGTAGCGCTATCGGAGCAGCAGAATGGAAAACAGCCATCTTGGCTGTTTTGGAGTATGGGACTGGACCCAATGCCTTTCAGTGCCGTCAAGCCCGTTCCAGCAGGATGTTTTCTCCAAGCATCACGAGCTCCACGCTGCCCTTGAGCGTCTGGTCGAGAAACGGCGTGTTCTGCGACTTGGACTTCATGAATTCCTTGCTGAAGGTGGTTTCCTTACCGGGATCGAAGAGGATGAGATCCGCCGGTTGGCCCACTTCGATGGAAACGGCGGGCAGCCCCATCAGGCGGCGCGGTTCGGCACTGAAACGTTTGACCACAAGATCCCAACCGAATTTCCCGGTGGCGATGAAATGATGATGCAGCGAGACGAGAGCCGTGTCCAAGCCGGTGATGCCATTGGGAGCTGAGACAAAATCCTGCGATTTCTCGAAGGGCGTGTGCGGCGCGTGGTCGGTGGCAATGAGATCAAAAGTGCCGTCGAGCAATCCTTCTAACAGCGCATCGTTATCCGCCTTGGTGCGCAGCGGCGGGTTCATCTTGTAGTGGGTGTCGAAGTCGCCGATGTCCTCGTCGGTGAAAAGCAGGTGGTGCGGCGCAACTTCGGCGGTGACCTTGACATCGCCGCGTTGTTTCCACCAGCGGATGGTTTCCATGCCGAGCTTGGAGGAAACGTGCTGGATGTGGATGTGCGCGCCGGTGGCGTGGGCCAGGCGGATGTCGCGATCAATGATGATTTCCTCGGCGCAGGCGGGGCTGCCCTTGATGCCAAGGCGGTAGCTCATCGCACCGCAATTGAGCGCGCGCGGTCCGGCGAGTTCGGGCACTTCACAGTGGCTGGCGAAGAACATGCCCAGCTCGGTGGCATATTGCATCGCACGGTATAGCACCGCCGGATCGGCGGTGGTGTCGCCATCGTCGGTGAGCATTCTCACACCCTGCCCCCGCATGCCGTCGATGCCGGAGAGTTCCTTGCCATGGCGGCCCTTGGTCACGCAGCCGGAGGTATAAACCGGAATGCGCGCCGTGCGCCTCGCGATGTCGAGCACTTGGCCGACCACCGTGGCGGAGTCGATGGCAGGGCTGGTGTTGGGCATCAACACCACGCCGGTGATGCCGCCGTTGATGGCCGCTTCGGTTCCCGTGGCGATGGTCTCCTTGGTCTCGAATCCCGGTTCTCGTAAATGCACGTGGGCATCGAACATGCCGGGCATCAGAATCCGGCCCGCGGCATCAATGATGCGGGCACCATCCGGTGCTGCCAGACTTTTGCCGATCTGTTGGATTTTCCCATCGGATAACAGAACATCCGCCTCGGTGAGTGAGGGCGAAATTTCGGAAGCGATGCGCGCGTTGGTGATGAGGAGATTCATGGCTGGATCGGGCTGAGGAATTTTAATTCCGGCAGGACTTGCTCTCGGATTGTTTCAAAATGCGCGTCCTTTGCAAGAAGCGGCATATCCTTGGAATGCGCCACGATTGCGATGAGCAGGTCGGAAGCGGGCAAATTGATGCCTGTGGCCCTGAGCGCCGCGTTCGACAATGCGGCCGAATCCCAATGTTGCGGCAGCAACACAATCCGCATGGCCAAGTCGAGGCCGGAGCGCAAGTCATCGCGTTCCTCCGTTCGCGCTCCGGTGAACAACTCGAATGCCACCGGACATGTATAGGCAGCTTGCTTGATGGACAGAAGATCCCGGACGAACGCCTTGACAAGCGGATCCCCCTTGGGGCGGAAGAACTCGATCCACGCGGAAGTGTCGATGAGAGTCACGGTTTGGCCAAATCAGTGAGAGACTCCAATTCGTCGTTGGAAGCACGGTAATCGGTCTTGCCAGCCATGACCTTGGCAAGAAATTCCTGACGTTGGCGTTGCTCGATGAATTCATCAAGCGCTTGAGCCACAGCGGGGGATTTCTTTCGCTTCTTGGTCCACTTTTGGATGACCGCAATCTTTGAATTTTCGATTTCGACGGTGATTCTCATGTTATTTGATTGTAGATTGATGAAAATTTACGCTGCAATTTCATCAATTCAAGTCATTAAACCATTGTTTTAAAGTGACGGGGGGATTTGCAGATCGTGACTTCCAGCACCCGGCTTCAGCCAGTAGAGCACGGCCATGCGCACGGCGATGCCGTTTTCGACCTGGTCATTGATGAGCGATCGTTCGTAATCCATCACCGCATCGCAGAGTTCGACGCCCCGGTTCACCGGGCCCGGGTGCATGATGTAGAGGCCGCGGTCGCGGATTTCCTCAAGCCGTTGATCGGTGATGCCGTAGAGTTTGTGGTATTCGCGCAGACTGGGAAAAAACTGCACGTCCTGGCGCTCCATCTGCACGCGCAGCAGATAGACGACATCCGGACTCCATGCCATGGCTTGCTTGTAATCGGTGAAGCGGCGGATGTTTTCCGGGCCGACCCGTGGGACCAGTGATCCGGGACCAAGATATCCGACTTCTACGCCGATTTTTTTCAGCACCGTGCTGGTGGAGCGCGCGACGCGCGAGTGCAACACGTCGCCGACGATGAGGACTTTCTTACCGGTGGGATCCGGAAATTTCTCCTTGAGCGTGAATGCGTCCAGCAGCGCCTGGGTGGGATGGGCGTGGGCACCATCCCCGGCGTTGATGACGGAAGCTTTGGTAAGCCGGGCGATCGTGCCGGGCAGGCCTGAGGCCTTGTGGCGGACGATCACGTAGTCCGTGCGCATTGCCTGCAGGGTCTCGATGGTTTCTCTCACAGACTCGCCCTTGGTGATCGATGACTGGGCGACATCGAAATTGGTGACATCCGCCGAGAGCCGCTTGGCGGCGACCTCGAAGGACGAGTGGGTGCGGGTGCTGGGTTCGTAAAAAAGCATCAACACGGATTTGCCCTTGAGTGCGGGGACTTTTTTCACCGAGCGGGTGAAGAGTTCCTTGAAAGGCACGGATTGATCGAGCAGATGATTGATTTCCGCGCGGTCGAGTGATGCGATGTCGAGCAGGTCTTTATGTGGCATGCCGGAGGTGGGGAAAGTAGTGGAGCGCGCTGAAAATGATGACAAACAAGGCGATCACGGCGATGAAGGCCGCGTGGTGGCGGGAGATGGGTTTGCGAATCCCGATGAAGGCGGCTACCAGCATCGAAGCGGTCACACAAGCTATGGTGGCGACGATGGGGAATTCATAAAAATAGAGCCCCACCGAGGCAATGATGGGCGCCAAGTAGCCGGGAACAATCATCGCGGGGTGGGCTGGAAAGAGTTTGGGGTTCGGCTTGGCATTCATCATGGCAAGCGCCTCGCGGCGGCGGATTTCCGCGATTTCATCATCGCTGTGGCGCTGGTGTGGCAGGCTTGAATCCGGCGGCGACTCTGGCTGTGGCGGCAATGGAAGTTGCTCGGATTTCCGCAGTGATCGGACGGGCTTGGGACTTCGAGCGTCGAGCGTGACGGTGGGCGGCGCGGCTTCGGCAGCCACAGTGGCAGTTGCCGCCGGCAGCCGCTCGGAGCGCTTGAACGAATGCACCGGTTTTGGGCTGGATGGGGGCTCCGCAGGTTGCGCCGCAAGTGGAATGGTCTCGGCCGGATGCACCAGCGCCGCTTCGTGGTTGGAGGCAATGATGGTATCCACCTCACGGGCCTTCGCGGCGGATGGCTCTGCCGTGTCCAGCACTTCTTCGACTTGCGGTGGAGAGGCGGGGACGCCGAGGCTGTCGCGGAGTCTCGCGAGTTCCTCGGGCGATTTCTTGCGCTGGGGCAGCAGGCTCATGGACTTTCTTTTTCGACGATCCGGACTTCGTCCATGCCGTCGGTCCCTTCGAGAGAGACCAATACATGATCGAGGCGGCGTGTGTCGAGAGGGATGCCAACATAATCCGGCTGGATCGGCATTTCGCGGTGTCCGCGGTCGATGAGCACGGCGAGTTCGATTTTGCCGGGGCGGCCGTAATCGGAAAGGGCGTCGAGCGCGGCGCGGATCGTGCGGCCGGTGAAGAGCACGTCGTCCACCAGGATGATGTGCGCGCCTTCCACGGGAAACGGAATCTCGCTCTCCTTGATCGCGGGGTTTTCATGGAGGTGCTCGAAATCATCGCGGTAGAGCGAAATGTCGAGCACGCCGAAAGACAACTCGCGGTCGTCGCCGGAGAGCAGGTTGAGAACGCGTTCTGCCACCTCGTCGCCGCGGCTGCGGATGCCGACGAGTGCGAGTGGTTTTCCGTCCGTCTTTTCGCGGATGGCCTTGGCGAGGCGTTCCACGCCGGCGGCGATGTCTTCGGCGTTGAGGGTGCGTGGTTGCATGGTTTGGTTCAGTCGAAATTGAGGATGCCGATGTCGCGGCGGCGTTGCAAGCCGGGGAATGAAGTCAAATCCGCGGCGGCGTGGGCCTTGGCGACGGCCTCTTGTCGGGTTCCACCGCCTGCGACCACCGCTAGCACGCGGCCACCGTGGGTTTCCCAGCCGGCGGCGGCGTTTTTGCGGGTGCCGGCATGATACACGCGGAAGTCGCCGCTGTTTTCCAAGCCGCTGATCGGATCGCCCGAGCGCGAGCTTTCCGGATAACCGGCCGATGCGAGAATCACGCAGACGCTCCAGCCGTCGTCGAAGGAAACCAGATCCCTGCGGAGTTCGCCATTGGCACCCGCGAGGCAGAAACCTGCTAGATCCCCGTTTACCAGCGGCATCACCGCCTGGCACTCGGGATCGCCAAAGCGGCAGTTGTATTCAATCACTTGCGGACCATCCGGCGTGAGCATCAGCCCGAAGTAGAGGAAGCCGCGGTAGGGCAGTCCCTCGCGGTTGAGCCCGGCCACGGTGGGGATCACGATTTCCTCCTCGATGAGTTCGAGCATTTCAATGGAAACGAGTTGGCGGCTGGCCACCGCGCCCATGCCGCCGGTGTTCGGGCCGAGGTCGCCGTCCAGCGCACGTTTGTAATCACGAGCCGGAGTAAAGATCAGGTAGCGTTCATCCACGATGGCTGCGAAGATCGAAACCTCGGGTCCTGTGAGACAGTCCTCAACCAACACCCGCCCCGGGCCGAATCGCCGCTGGGTGAATACCTCGTCGAGAAATGCCAGCGCGGAAATTTCATCCGGACAAACCGCCACACCCTTGCCAGCGGCGAGGCCGTCGAACTTGAGCACCGTGGGATACTTCCCGCCAATCGCGGCGCGCGCCTCGTCCAGTGATGCTGTCGCTGTAGCCCGCGCGGTAGGGATTCCGTTTCTCACAAGAAACTCCTTGGCAAACTCTTTGCTGGCTTCCAGTTGCGCCGATTCCTTCGGTGGTCCCCAGCACGGGATGCCGTGTTTGATGCAGAGATTCGCCAGCCCCTCGCCCTTGACGAGATAACTCTCTTCGCCCGCGACGCAGAGGTCGATGGCGTTGGACTTCATCCACGCGATGAGCGACTCCAAGCCATCGGCTGCCACCGGTTTGGCGATTTCAAAAATCGCGTCACTACCGGGAAAGCAAAACAACTCGGGATTTCCCGGAGATTCCGCCAACGCCCTCACCAGCGCGTGTTCGCGCCCACCTTTGCCAACGACCAGAATTTTCATCTGCGGCGGTTTTCGCGAAATCCGACTGCCGACTCAATGCAATTTCCCGATGCCACTCACGCGCACCGATCAATGATCCGGCTTTTCTCGAAAATTTTCCACATCTGCAGTGCTGTGATCGAGTTGCGGCGGGCCGCTGAGAAACTGGTTTTCGACAAGTGCGAGGCCGTTGACGGCGATGGCATGGAAGCCGCCGTGGATGATGTTGCGTTCGAAGCGGAGGTCGCGCAGGGGAAACTCTGCGGCGGGCGGAATCACGGCCGGGGCCCGGCCGCCTCGCCAGCCGTTGATGGCCACGGCGAGTGAGTCGTTTCCGCGACCACGGCGAAGGGTGGAATCGCGCACGATCGATCCGCTGGGCATGGGGCCTTCCACATCATCGCAGTAAAACATGAGCAAGCCCGCCACATCGCAGCGTTCCATGGTCACCGGCGATTGGATGCGGCAACTTTTGCGGATGCGGCAGCCGCGAATCACAGTGGCCGGGTTCGCACTCGTTAGATCCCAGAGGATGCAACCCGGTGCGAGACCTTCAATGGGGCGCGTGAAGGTCAGTTCGAGGACGGGAGCCTTGTGATGTTCCGGCAGGAAGACCGCCTCGTTTTCCGGTGCGCCGCTGATTTCCGCGATGCATGCCGGGCCGAGACGCCGCGCGCCATCGCTGCTGATCGCCAAGACTTCGCCATCCTTGTGCAGCGGCATGTAATAGATCGGGAAAACCTGGCGGATGCGCGCGCGGTCGGGCGCGGGCACGGCTTCCACAAACCACGCATGGGTGGAGATGTTGAAGGCGTCGTCATTCATGCCTTCCAGGATGCAGTCCTCGAAGAGCAGGCTGCCGCGGTTGCCTTTGGCGTGGAAACCATCGCGCCACGATGAGGTGGTGCGTCCGCTGTCGGGCTTCGGGCGAACATGCACACGGCGGAAAATTTGCTCGCCCCCGTTGCGCAGAATTTCAAAAGCAAACCATGGCGCCGACCAAACTTCGACGTCTTCGAAATTGACGTTCTGGCAGCGGTCGATGCGCAGCATGGGGCCGGGCCCACGGCGGTGGGCAATGCCGGGCACTGGCAGGCTGATGCGCGTTTCGCCGGGTTTGATCGCCGTGCGCGTCGATGCGGGCATTTCATTCGGGCAAACCAATTCCACCATGCCGCTGCCGGCGGGACCAGAGTGCTTCACCGCATCAATGTAATAATGGCTGCTTTGCATGACATCCCCGTCCGGCAGCCAGAGCATTCCGAAAAACGCCTGCTCGCCATCTTTTTGGGTGGGTCCGCCGAGTTCGCTAGCGCGGGATGGCTCATCGAGCCGCACCAGCAGGCGCTTGCCCTCATCGTGCAACTGCATGACGGTGGCTTCCACCACCGGCGAGCGGGTAAGGTCCACATTCAGCCGGGTCATCCGGAAATCGCGCGAGCTGGTGACGTGTAGGAAACGCAATTCCTTATCTAACAGAAACGTGGAGCCGCCGCCGTCGATGGAAAGGTTGTGCAATTGATCAATTCGGAAGGCATAGCGTTCCTTGCCGCTGGCGATGTGGATGGATTTGCCGGATGGGAATTTCAGCATGGCAGAACCTGCAGTGGCTGCCGCACGTTCGAGCATCTCGCGGACCGCCGGGCCGTCGTCGCTCACTCCGTCTGCCTTGAGGCCGAAATCCGCAGCGTCGAGCACGGTTTGTCCGGAGGCCCAGACGGATGCCAGTGACATCGCCGCTAAAAGCATGAGCGCCGTGCGGCGGATGGATGGGTGGCGGTCTTGGGTCATCGGGGCGATGAAACGTTGGGAAGTGGTGGATTCTTTCAGATCGAATTCAAGGACAAGCTGCAGGGCTTGATGTAGAAGGCAAGGGCGACGTCGAGCGCATCATCCGCTTGGTCGGGCAGGACTGGAATTGCCGGAAGGCATGGAAGAACTTTTGACCTTGCGGAAAGAAGATCCGGCTAAGATGATCCGCGCGCCGCTGGTGCAAATTAACACCTCGATGGCAACGAATGGCTGGTGGTATGGCTATGCGTGGGCATCCTGCCGCCATGAACCATGGCTTGTGAGCCGGACTCGGAAGGATCCAAAGATCCAGAAAATCCTCAACAAACATGAAAAAATTCCACAGCCGTCCCACAGACTGGGCGCGGCGCGCCCTGAGCCTTGATTTTGCAAGGCCCTGAGGTCGTTTCGGGAGAATGGCGATTGCGACTTTTTTGCGAGCAGTTGATATATCCCGGTGTTTACACGGCGATGCTGTCCCATGAC
>CANLKN010000033.1 GCA_947491475.1 Akkermansiaceae bacterium
CAAGGACCGAGACGCTCTATCATCTTGGATTCACCGAGCCGGTTGCAAAATCCACACTCGCCGATGCCAACGAAACGAGAGACTGGCGGATCTGGGAGGAACTCGCCAAGAGTTTGATGAAGAAGGCCAGACCGCTCTATGCGGGCGAGGATCTTGGCTTGGATTTGGACAACACGATCTACGCGCTCGACTCCACGACCATCGACTTGTCGCTGACGCTTTTTCCATGGGCCGATTTCCGTCAAACCAAGGCGGGCATCAAGCTTCATACTCAAATCGATCTGCGCGGGCCGATTCCGACCTGCATCTGCATTACCGGTGCGCGGCAGCACGATGTGGGCTGGCTGGACAGTCTGTTGTTCGAAGCAGGAGCCTTCTATCTGATGGATCGCGGCCACATGGATTTCAGCCGGCTCATCCTGATAGCCAACGCGGGGGCTTTCTTCGTGACTCGTGCAAAGAGCAACCTCCAGTTCACTCGGCATTACTCGAAGCCTGTGGATCGATTCACCGGCCTGCGCAGCGATCATGTTGGAAAACCCACATTGACCAAATCCCGAAATGCATTTCCCGTTTTGTTGCGCAAGGTCAGATACTACGATTCGGAAACCAGCAGGGAACTCGTTTTTCTGACCAACAACTTGGAAATACCCGCCCTGACCGTCGCCATGCTTTACAAGGCGCGATGGAGCATCGAGTTGTTCTTCCGCTGGATCAAAGGACATCTGCGTATCAAGCATTACTACGGCACAAGTCCCAACGCGGTGAAGACGCAAATCTGGATTGCCGTGTCCACCTACCTGATAATCGCAATCCTCCACAAGCAGCTCAAGCTGCCCGGCACGCTCCACAGAACTTTGCAGCTTTTGAGCGTTCATCCGTTCGAAAAAGTCACTCTAAATGAGCTACTTATGGAAACTGACCACAGAAATTTCATCAACTCTGATCCTAACCAATTGAATTTGTTTTAGTTACAACCGGACACTTGTGGTTTAGCATTAAGGTAGGGACGTCAGTTGCCTGATACCCCACCCTCGTAGATCCCGGCGTGCGGAATTACCGCCCCGGGCTCCTCAGGAATGCGCGCAGGTGGAACTTCGATCATGGTTGGCGTTTCTGTCGGTAGATGGTTTCATATCGTGCTGTGTTCGGCTTGTCGAGCTTGCGGCCAGGGTTTCTCCACAACGCAGGGCATCGGGATTTTCCAGCGCTCCCAGGCTTCCATGTCGGGCTTTGGTCGAAGCCGTGGAGATCGCGATTCGGGAGGTTTGGTCGCGGGTTTACCCGCACGTAGCAGCGAGTCCATGACCGCTGCTAACTGGCCCGGGGGAGATTCAGCCGCCATGATAGCCTTTGCAAAAGAGCATGGAATCAAGTGACTGAAACGCCCACTTTGGGGCGCTCGATCAATCGCTGCGTTTCGGGGTTTTAGGTTGAAAGGAAATGTCGTGTTGCCGCAGCTGGCCGTCGGCATCGATTTCTAACAGCAGCGATTGGTGCGGAGAAAATACCAGCGTTGTTTCGACGTTTGCGTTTCCGGCATGGATGCGCACCGGAATGCTGAGGGTTTCCGCAGTGAGTGATTGTCCGTAAGCCATCGGATGCTTCATGTTCTTTGCCAGCGGATGGGCGAAAAATATGATATGAGTTCCGTTTTCCACGCGGCACCAGTAATCAGGCAAATCAACGCCCTCGACCAAGGGTGGGCGCGCGGCGGTTTTCGCGAATGAGTCGGAAACCTTGGGCAGTGCGAACAGGGCATCGAGGTTGCTCTTGAAGGAATCACACTTGTTTTTTCCCGCCTGAAGCGGTCGGCGTTTCATGCACACCGGCAGTCCCTGGCGCGCGAGATCGAGGATGGTGGCAAGCACCTCGTCGCCGAGGTGCTCCGCATCCACCAGCAGCGAGGAGAACGTGAGTGCTCCGGCATGAAGCAGGCCGTTTTCAAAGCGGGCCTCTTTCAGGAAACGATGATTGATCCACAGCGGATGGTGGCCGCGCAGTTCGGGCGCGTGTTTCTCGTAGCGCAGTTCATAAGTGCCCCACGACCACTTGAGGCGCTTTTCCTCGGGATAAAGCCCGGCCATCCACGCGTCTTCGAGCGGCAGGTATTGCGCCACTCCCGAATAAGTGCGGCCGCGCTTCATCGCGGTGGAAACCTTTTCCATGTAACCGTTGAAGGCTGGCAACTCCTCCGCCAGCGGGCTGTCCGGACCGACATGCACCGAGGCGTAGAACTCCACCTGGTCGCTGCCTTGAGGGTTGAACGGCTTGCCGTGCCAGACGACGTGGTTCACGCCGTTGGCAAAAAGCGAATCCGCGAGCAGCTTGAGATCCGCCGTTTGCTCCTGGCGCATCTTCTCGCGAGGAAATCCATAGATGCAGGTGAATGTCTCACATGAGACATCGCCGTGGCCGGCGAGCGCGGCGGCGGATGCGGCGATGCGGCCGAAGTTCGGCTCGTAAAGCAGGGCCTCGGTTTCCGGCACATCCACGGCGGCGTAGGCATCGATCAGGTCGGTGGGCGAGCCGTGGCATTGCACGCGGCTGAAGGCTCCGAGTTCGTGGCTCTTGGCGGTGAATGGCTGATAGAAATTTTTTAATACATGTTCGGAAACGAGCAACATGTAATCATGGCGCGCGTCCTTGTCGTCACCGGTGAAAATTTCCTCCATGAACGGCTCGATCTCGTAGCCGAAGCGCGCCTTGAACGCCTCGCCGAAACCATTGGTCCAGATGCGGTCGGTCTCCACTTCCCATGAATCGCAGAACAGCCCGGAGCGCGGACCCTTCAAGCCCTCGGCAAGCGCCGCAGCAAGCCGCCCGGCATATCTTTCGAAGGCGGGCTTGCTCATGTGATCGATGATGTGGCCCTGAGTCGGATATTCCCACGGGATCAGGTTTAGTTGTTTGAACTCCGGATTGCCGAAAACCTGGGTCGCGTCTTCCGCCGGCACGCCGCCGTCGCCGAAGGGCCAGGCCATGCCGAAAGTGAAATCGCACTGCAGGCCCAGGCGGCTGGCGCTGCGCTTGGCATGAGCGACGATTTCCGACCACTCGGGCGACAGCCACTCCTGGCGCGGCGTGCGGTTTTTGCGCTCCTCCTCGCTGATCCATGGGTAAAAGCGCGTGTAGCGCTCGATGTTGAGCGGATACATCCAGGCGATCTCGACGCCGCCGAAGCCGTTGGCCTTGAGCCATTCGAGCTGGGCGTCGATGTCCTCCTCCCGGATCATCGAGGCAAACCACCACCAGCGGGTCATCGGGCGAGAATCGGGCAGGAAATGACGGCATTTTTCCGAAGTTGCGGTTCTCTCTGCGGCGGGCGGGGTGTCGGCAAGCGCGCCTCCACAAGCAATGACGGCAGCAAGGGGAAGCGCAGCCGCGGAAGCGCTGGATGTGATTTTCATGCGGCTTGGATCAGGATTTAGCCTGCGGCTGTCAAGAGCGGTAAATTCAATCGGCGGCAGACTGACTCCGGCTATCACCGCAGCGCCGATGCCAATGAAAAGCCAATGAGTGAGTGTAAAGCGCTCCGCATTCGTCATTTGGGCTGTCATGCTTGGCAGGCCTCTCACATCACTCCGAAAAGCTCCGCCGACCCGATGCCCTTCCCAGTTTCAACCACCAGCCACTGGCGGTCGTAATTCAGACGCACGGTGGCAAGATGACGGTGTGGCCACTGGTCCGGAGAAATCATCGAAAGCGCGCGGCGGCCATCGCCCATGTCGTAGAGGTGATAGATCTCGCCGACTACCGGTTCGAAGCGGATTTCCGCCTCATAAACCAGTTTGTTCCAGTTGAAGTGGTCGATCGCACGCAGGTAGTCCTCGCGGATTTCGGAGAGCTTCTGCTGCATATCGCGCTCGATCTGGGAAATTCCGCGGGTTTTGAAGGAAGTCAGATCGTTCGGAACGATCGGCGGGCTCAGCGTGGATACCGGATAGGGCATGAAAGCCCGCGACGGCTGCGCGGAAAGTTCGGGAATCGTGGTGATTTCGCTCATGGGGAATTGCGTGCGATCCATCGCCCATGATTGAGGCTGCGGCAACCCCAAAAATTCCATAGCGCCGCCCCTTGCCGGATCGGTGAAACCTGCTTTCATCGCCGCTCTTCACCCGCCATGACCCACCACCTTGAAACCATCGCCCGCGAGACGGGCATCTCGCTTTCCTCCGTTTCCTCGACCGCCAAGCTTCTCGCCGAGGGCGGAACGGTTCCCTTCATTTCCCGTTATCGCAAGGAACAGACCGGTTCGCTCGACGAAGTCCAAATCACCACCATCCGCGACCGCATGCTGCAACTCGCCGAGCTCGATACGCGGCGCTCCGCCATCCTCAAGTCGCTCGAAGAACGCAATCTGCTCACGCCCGAGTTGAAAAAGAAAGTCGAGGCAGCCGCCATGCTCGCCACCCTTGAGGACGTCTTCGCGCCCTTCCGTCCGAAACGCCAGACACGCGCCACCAAGGCCATCGAACGCGGACTCACCCCACTCGCCGATTGGCTACTGGAAAACCAAAGTGCCGATCCCGCTGATGAGGCTGCAAAATACATCGATGCCGAAAAGGAAGTCCCCGCTGCCGCCGACGCACTGGCCGGTGCCCGCGACATTATCGCCGAACGCGTGGCTGATGACGCATCGCTGCGCGGTCGTGTGAGAAAAATCTACGAAGAAGATGCCACCGTTTCCTCCAAGGTCATGTATGGCAAGGAAGAGGAAACCGACGCACAGAAATTCCGTGATTACTTCGAGTGGAGCGAACCGCTCAAATCCATTCCGTCCCACCGCATGCTCGCCATCCGCCGCGGCGAGAAGGACGGCTTCCTTCTCATGCGCGTAGAGGTGCCGCTCGAGCGCGTGACCCAACAAGCGCTGCCCGATTGGGTGAAATCCAACGCCGAGGCTGGCAAACAAGTCGCCCTCGCCGTGGAAGACGGCTGCAAGCGCCTGCTCATGCCGTCGATGGAAACCGAAGCCCGCCTCATGGCGAAAAAACGCGCGGACGAAACCGCAATTTCCGTCTTTGGAGAAAACCTGCGCGAGCTTCTGTTAGCCTCGCCGCTCGGTGAGAAACGCCTGCTCGCCATCGACCCCGGATTCCGCACCGGCTGCAAAACCGTGGTTCTCGACCGTTCCGGAAAGCTCCTTCACCACACTGTGCTTTACTGCACTGCCGGGTCTAACAACCAGCTCTACGAAGCCGCCGTCGAACTCACCACGCTCCTTAAGAAATACGACATCGAAGCCATCGCCATCGGCAACGGCACGGCCTCCCGCGAGACCGAGACATTTGTCAAAAAACTCAAAGTCACGCTGCCTATCATCATGGTCAACGAAAGCGGTGCCTCCATCTACTCCGCCTCCGATGTGGCGCGCGAGGAATTCCCCAACGAGGACGTCACCGTGCGCGGCGCGGTTTCCATCGGCCGCCGCCTGATGGACCCGCTCGCAGAGTTGGTGAAGATCGATCCCAAGTCCATCGGTGTCGGCCAATATCAACACGATGTGGACGCACGCGCCCTCAAGAACAACCTCGATGGCACCGTCGAATCCTGTGTCAACGCCGTGGGCGTGGAACTGAATACCGCTTCCAAACAATTGTTAGCTTATGTCTCCGGTCTTAACTCCACCCTTGCGGAAAACATCGTTTCCTTCCGCAACGAAAACGGAGCCTTCGTTTCCCGCGACCAGTTGAAAAAAGTCCCACGCCTCGGCGAAAAAGCCTTCGAACAAGCCGCCGGCTTCCTCCGCGTCCGCGGCGGGGCACATGCGCTCGATTCATCCGCCGTGCACCCGGAACGCTATGCACTCGTCGAACAAATGGCCGCCGATGTCGGATGCAAACTTGAGGAACTTCTTAACAACGACGCCGCCCGCAAAAAAATCGACCTAAAAAAATATGTCAGCGCCGATGTCGGCCTGCCCACGCTTCAGGATATTCTGTTAGAACTCGCCAAACCCGGCCGCGATCCCCGGAAACAATTTGAGTTGTTCTCCTTTCAAGACGGCGTGGAAAAACCCTCCGACCTGCAAGTCGGCATGAAGCTCCCCGGCATCGTCACCAACGTCACCGCCTTCGGTGCGTTCGTCGATGTCGGCGTCCATCAGGACGGCCTCGTCCACGTCAGCCAGCTCTCGGATCAATTCGTAAGAGACGCTTCCGAAGTCGTCAAAGTCGGCCAGAAAGTGCAGGTCACCGTCATGGAGGTCGATCTCAAGCGCAACCGCATCGCGCTCTCCATGAAATCCAAACCCGACCACGAAGAACGCCGCTCAGCCCCCGGCGATCGGAACGTGGCTGCGGCGTCGCGCCACAACAACCCTCGCCAACCCTCAGCCGCACCGACCAACGACTGGTTTTCCCAGGCGATGAACCAAGCAAAGAAGAAATAACGTGGTGGAAATTCTCAACCGCCAGACGCTTTATCTCCAAGCCGGGGGATCAGTCCTCCTGAATCAGCGGTCGAAAATCCGGAAACGCCAACAAAAGCCTCATGCCTGTTTGCTTATGTGCCTCCAAAGCACCGCCCATCTGGCGGAAACGGTAGGAGGACTCCTTCGGCGCGGCATCCAGTCGGCCAATAGTAAACCAAGCCCGGACGGGGGCTGGCGACTGCCAACCGAGGAAAAGCGTTTTCACTGTGAATCCACGGTGGCTTGCCACGGGCAATTCACCCCGTGAAATCGTTGGAAAAACCGGCCTCTTTTTTCCTCCGTGGTCCCTTCGGTGCCAATTCCGCTCCAGACCATTTCCCGGGCGGTGGCCATCATGTCGAATCCCATGAGCAGTCGCTCCTCCTGCGTCTTGCGCATCATCGCGGTGAAGATCATGGCGTTGACCTCTGGCGGAGTGTCCTTCACGGCAAAACCCGTGTCAGCGTATCTGTCAGGTTCAATGCGGCTGACCATGTCCTTAAGTAGTCGGTGTCGCAGCCGGTCGCAATCAAGTTTTCCACATCCGCGAGCTGCCGCTCCGATCCTGATTCCCGCGCCCAGTGCAGCTTGGAAAGAATGAGATCCTCCTTGCTCACCACCCAGACTTCAAAATCCGACACTTTCAGCCGCTGCCGCCGGGCGAACTCATGCAGGCGGTAGTCCTCCCGCTTGCGCACCATGAAATCCACCTTGATCAGCGTGGTCTGGTGGATCGCATTGAAACAGCTCCGATTCAATACCGCCTCCCGTGCGGCGTGTGCCGAGACATAGTAGTCCTGCCCCATAACCTCCTCTATCCGCGCCACGTCCTCCAACTGAAAGGCCACCACCAGATCGATGTCGCGCGTCATGCGCGGCTGGGCGTAGCAATTCAGCGCCACCGAACCGGTGAGCATGTAGTCGATGCCTGCCGCATCCAGCCGGGCCACGATGTCTCGAAGGAGTTGCAGTTCTTCAGTCATGATTTGAAGAATTCCATTCCCTCAGCCTCCCCCTCTTCAATCGCCACTTCCACGGCGCGTTCGGCTTTGGCGAGGAGAGCTTGGACTTCTTGGGGGGCGGGCGCGAAGAATTTGAAATCCAAGCTTTCTGCGGCAATAGCTTCGGAAGCGCTGCGAGTGTAGGTCAAAAGCTCCGGCGGTTGCCAGTTTTCCAAGCCGAGGGCTTCTAACATGGTTTTCCCAGGCGATGAACCAAGCGAAGAAGAAATAAGGAGCCTCACTGGTCCACCACATCTTCTTCGCCGTAGAAGCTCTTAATGTAGCCGTATTCGACGAGGGTGTCCTGCCATGGGCCGAGGACGTTGGGATCGCGGAAGATCCGGCCGGCCCGAGCCAGCCATTCCTCGGCCTTGATCAGATCCTTTTTGTCATAAGCCAGAGCGGCCTGAGCGTAGTAATAATACGGTGAATCGTCGAGGAAATCGTATTTTTCAGCGAGAATGGTGACCTCGTCAGCCATGCCGAGCTTTTTCTTGCTCAGCAGGATCTTGAACTCCACCAACCTGCCCAGCGCCATATTTTCGGGTGGCAGTATCTTCAGGACGTTTTCGAAGACATCGAGCGCCTTCTGCCATTGCTTGGTGACAAAGTTCACCTCGCCGATGTTGAAGAGGATGCTGGGATTGTCTTTCGACAACGCCAACGCCTTGTCGAACTCCGCCAGCGCTTTGTCGAAAGAGCGTATCTCGACATAACAACTGCCGCGCAGGTTGTGGATTTCCGAGCTGTCCTGGAAAATGGCCGCAGCTTTGTCAATTTCCTCAAGGGTTTCAAAAATCCGCTTTTGTTGGAAGATGCGGTTCGCCTCGCTGAGTTGTTTGATAAACTCGTTGCGCCTTTCTTCAGGAAGATTGAGGAAGGCCTGCTGGTTGGGCAGCAGCGCGGGGGTTTCGGGAGCGGCCTCTGCGGCAGCGGGCGCGGACTCGTTCTGTGCCATCAGCGGCGTGAGAAGAACGAACATCGAGAGAAGGGTAATGGACTTCATGGCAAATGGGGCGGGAAATGATTGCTTGGGCACCCTAAACAGCAAATCCGCAGACGGCAAGCCGTCGTTTCGTGACAGCCGTCGTTTCGTGACAGCCGTCGTTTCGTGACTGTTTCGGTGCCAATCGCCGCTTTGAAAGCATATTGGAGAATGAACGGAAGCGTCGCGGGACACGATCCCCGTGACCCCATCCGATGTGGAGCGACCCGTAGCGAATGTTGCTGTGACCGGGTGCCCTGTTTTTCCGGCAATCGTTTTTTCTCATGGAAAAAATTGGCCGAAAAAATCCTTGCCAAGGAGTTCCCGCTGTCGTTCTTTTCCGCCCGCACCGCGAACAACGACCCGTTCGTCTATCGGTTAGGACTCCAGATTTTCATTCTGGCAAGAAGGGTTCGACTCCCTTACGGGTCGCCATCATTTTTCCAGCCTCCGCCCAAAGCGGGGGCCTTTTGATTTCAGGACATCCGCCGTATTTCCCGTGACAGCCCTGCAAAAAGCCGAAGCCCTCCGCGCCCGCAAAGGCGGCCGACCGATCGCCGCGCTCACCGCCTACGACTACCCTACGGCCCGACTGCTGGATGAAGCGGGCGTGGATGTCCTTCTCGTCGGTGATTCGCTCGGCATGGTGGTGCTCGGTTTTCCGGACACCACGCACGTCACGCTCGACCACATGCTTCACCACATTGCGGCGGTGGCTCGGGCGAAACCCAAGGCATTGTTGCTAGGCGATCTCCCGATCCACAGCTACGAAACTCCGCAACAGGCACTGGAAACCGCGCGCAAACTCGTCGCCGCTGGGGCCGAGGCGGTGAAACTCGAGGGCGGTATCCGTCAGGCGGAAAAAGTCCGTGCCATCACCGCCGCCGGAATCCCTGTGATAGGGCATCTCGGGATGCTGCCGCAGCGCGTGCTGGAGGAGGGTGGCTACCGCAAAAAGGGAAAAACCCCCGAACAGATCGAATTCATCCGTGAGGGTGCCCTGGCGCTCATCGATGCCGGTGTGTCGGCGATTGTTTTTGAATCGATCATTCCGGAAACCGCACGACTTCTGTCCGAATCACTATCGGTTCCCACCATTGGGATCGGCTGCGGTGATCACACCTGCGACGGAGAAGTCGCCGTCATCACCGATTTGCTGGGCTCTTTTCCCTGGTTTGTCCCGCCTTTCGCCAAACCGGAAGCAGACATTGCGCAAATCATCCGCGAGGCCATTGCACGCTACCTGGCACGGGTCTCAGGTTGATGGAGATACTGCTCTCCATTCACGGCACCATGCCCCACGGACTGCCCTGAGGTGCAGGGGAGTGTGGGCGGCGTAAACATTTCTGCTTGACCTTGGCTGATCGTTTCCATCGTATTCGCTCATGTTCGCTCACGAGCGTCAGCGCTTGATCCTGGACCTTCTGCGCAAGCAGCAGCGCATCGGCACCCAGGAGCTGGCAGGCCATCTGCAAGTCTCGCCCGCGACGCTGCGGCGGGACCTTGAGCAGCTCGACCGCGGCGGCGAACTCCTGCGCGTGCACGGTGGCATTATCCTGCGCAAAAACGCCATCGATGAGCCCTCGCTGCGTCAGAAGTCGGGACTCGCGACCAAGGCCAAGAAACGCATCGCCGCGCGTGTGGCGGCCGAAGTGCCGCAAGGAGCCACGGTGTTCATCGATGGCGGCACTACCTGTCTCGAAGCCGGTTTGCTGCTCCGCAAGCGCGCCGATCTGGTCATCCTCACCAACTCGCTGCCGCTGATCGCCGCCTATGACAGTTTCGAGGCGAAACTCATGGTGCTTGGCGGAGAACGCCGCGCGGTAAGCGGCGCGCTGGTCGGAAACCTGGCCATGGATGCCATCGCCCGGCTGCGGGCCGACGTGGCATTGATCGGCGCTTCCGGCCTGCACCCGCAGGATGGCCCCGGCACCACCGAGTTGCTGGAAACCGAGATCAAGCGCGAGTGGATCCACCGCGCCAGGCAGGCCTTCTTGCTCGCCGATGGCAGCAAGTGGAACCATGGCTCCACCATTCGTTTCGCCGACTGGTCCGAGTTCGCCGCCTTTTTCACCGACAAGCAGCCTCCACCATCATTCAAATCCAGAAAACTCAGAATCCTCATCGCATGAAACGCCTCGACCGCAAACTAACCAACATCCTCGCCGGCTCCACCTCGCCGTCGGACTTCATCATCGCCGACGCCAAGGATGCCGACATGGCCTTCGGCATCACCGCGCCCGGACCGCAATGGGGATCCTGCCGCCACGGCTACAACGAGTCGGAAGGCTGCTGGAAAACCCTGCCTCAATACCTCGAACAAATCCGCGACGTGATCGCCCAGGACATCGTGGACATCATGCTGCTTTCCGCCTCGAATCTTGAGCGGCTCGCCATGAATGAAGGAATCTTCCGCAATTCCGACATCACGCCCGCCGCCCGCGCCAACGACACCTCGGACGTCTGGGCCGTGCGCGGCGGCAAATATCCCACCGATCATCCTTCGCGCTCGTTCCGTAGCGCCACCCTCGATCACATCAAATACGGCCGCCTCACCGAAAACCACGGCGTTCCTTTCTCCGGCGCGGACCTCGGCCTATATTCAATCACCTTCACCAACAACATCGATTGGGATTACAAGGCGCTGCAGGATTTCCAGGACTTCCGCATCGAGGCCGAGCGCAAGGGCTTCCGCTACTTCCTGGAAGTGTTCAACCCGAACGTCAACCCGGGCATTCCAGACAAGAAGGTGGCGGCCTTCCTCAACGACCACATCATCCGCACGCTGGCTGGCGTGACCGATGCCGGGCGTCCGGTTTTCCTGAAAATCCCCTACAACGGCCCCGGCCCGCTCGAGGAACTGGTTTCCTATGATCCCAAGCTCGTCGTCGGCATCCTCGGTGGCAGCGCCGGCACCACGCTCGACGCCTTCCAGTTGATCCACGACGCTCAGAAGCACGGCGCGCGCGTCGCCCTCTTCGGCCGCAAGATCAACCTATCAGAAAGCCCGCTGGCCTTCATCGAGTTCCTGCGCCGCGTGGTGGACGGGGAGATCACGCCCACCGATGCGGTGAAAGCCTATCACTCCGTGCTCGAGCACACCGGCATCAAGCCGCAGCGCAGTCTGCAGCAGGACATGCAACTTACCACCAACAAAATGAGTTATCGCTGAAATGAAACCATCCGTCCAAAATCCATGAAACGCTCCGAAATCAACTCGCTCGTCGGCTCCGCCCAAACCTGCTTCGAAGCCCACGGCTGGACGCTTCCGCCCAATCCCCGCTGGGATGTCACGGACTTCGGCCTCGGCGACTGGCGCTCCTTCGGGCTCGTATTGGTCAACCTCGCCGAGCACGCCGAATACTGCGAGAAGCTGATGTATGCGCAAAAAGGCATGGCCACGCCCGCCCACTGCCACAAGCAGAAGAAGGAAGACATCATCAGCCGCTGGGGCAGCCTGCGCATCCAGTTGTGGCCCGGACCGCCTGAGGAAAGCACCGGCAAGCCGCTCTCCCTTCTGGTCAACAACAAACCGCATGAAGTGAGGGGAGGGGATTTCCTGATCCTTGAGTCCGGCCACCGCGTGACGCTCGAACCCGGCGTCTGGCATGAGTTCGCGCCCGATACCGACGAGTGCATCATCGGCGAGGTCTCCACCGCCAATGACGATGCCAATGACAACTTCTTCGCCAATCCGGATATCGGCCGCTTTCCGGACATCGACGAGGACCAACCCGCCATTGTCAAACTCCTCAGCGACAAGCCATGAGCACCGGTGCCCCACTCGAACAACTTGCAAGCCTTCTGGCCGCAGGCGATCCTGCTTCGTGCCGCATTGTCACCGGTTTCGACGGCTTCGTCGATGAAATGATCACGCTTGTTGGTGAACGCCGCTCGCTCGAAGACTTCACGCCGGTGCCCGACATCGGTTCCTTCGGCACGCTGGTCAGTGCCGCAGCCGGCCACAGCAGCCTCCGCGAGATCGTCGTCAATGCCGTCCATCCCGGCGGCTGCGCGGTGAATCTTTCAGACGGGATCGCCAGCCTCGGCGTGGCAGTCGATTGCTTTGCCACGCTCGGCGAGCCAATCCACTCGGCCTTCGGCGAAATCGGGGAAAAATGCCGGACATTCCGCTCATGGGGCCGCGAACCCGGTCGCACGCTGGCCTTCGAGTTCAACGACGGCAAGCTGATGTTCAGCGCGGTGAAACAACTTGCCGATTTCACTCCGGAGTCGGTGCGCGGCTTTCTAACAGACGGCGTTTTCAGCGACGCCTGCGCGCAGGCCCAGGTCATCGCGCTCACCGACTGGACGCTCTACCCGCACATGACCGCCGTCTGGCGCATGCTGCAGGACGAGGTCTTTTCCAAGCTCACTCACCGTCCGCACATCTTCATCGACCTGGTCGATCCATCGAGCCGTTCCGCAGCCGACATCCGCGAAGTGGCATCCATCCTGTCCGGATTTGAAGTCGCCGGTCCTCTCACACTGGGCCTTAACGGCAATGAGGCGAACATCCTTTGCCGCCTGCATGATCTGGCGTCCGCACCAGCCGATGCCAGCCATCAGGACGCGCTCGGGCAAGCGCATGCGCTGAGGAATCTGTTAGGTGTCAGCCGTGTGGTCGTGCACCGCATCGCCTTTGCCGTCAGTTCATCGCAGGCCGGTGGTTTCACCCAGCCGGGGCCATTCTGTCCGCACCCGAAGAAGAGTACCGGCGCTGGCGACCGCTTCAATGCCGGCTTCTGCCTCGGCCAGGCACTCGGCTTCAACGATGCCGACGCGCTCGCCCTCGGCTGCGCCACCGCCGGATTCTTCGTCCGCCACGCCCGCAGTGCCAGCCATGAGGAACTGGTGGAGTTCCTCATGCAATGGTCCACGGGAAATATCGATTGAGATATCATGAACACGATCCCCTTCGGCCAGCTGGCCTCGCGCATCACCGGAGAGCTTCACACCGGCACCACGCTGCGCCGGCTCTACGCCACCGATGCCTCGGAGTATCAGGAAATGCCCGCCGGGGTCGTGTTTCCCAAAACCGACACCGATCTTCAGGAGATCATCCGCTTCGCAAATCGCAACAAGCTCGGGCTGATCCCGCGCGCGGCGGGCACCTCGCTCGCAGGCCAGTGCGTCGGCAACGGCCTGGTGGTCGATATCTCAAAACACTTCACCCGCATCCTCACGGTGGATGCGGAAAACCGCCGCGTCCGCGTGCAGCCGGGCGTCGTGCGCAACGAGCTGAACCATTTCCTCGCCCCCCACGGACTGCTCTTCGGACCGGAAACCTCCACCGCCAACCGGGCGATGATCGGCGGCATGGTTGGCAACAACTCCTGCGGCTCGAACTCGGTGATTTACGGCAGCACCCGCGAGCACCTCGTCTCGGTGAAAGGTTTCCTCAGCGATGGAAGCGAGGCAACCTTCCAAGCACTCACTCGTGATGAGTTCAATGCCAAGTGTGCTGGCCCCGTAACCTTGGAAACCCGCATCTATCAGAAACTTCGGGATACTCTGGCCGATCCAGAAAACCGCCGTTCCATCACGGACAACTTCCCGCTCGCATCCATTCCGCGCCGCAACACCGGCTTCGCGCTCGACCTGCTGATGGATGCCGAGGTTTTCGATCCGGAGTCCGACAAGCCTTTCAACTTATGCAAACTGATCGCCGGCTCGGAGGGCACGCTGTTTTTCCTCACCGAGATCGAGCTCGACTGCTCGCCGCTGCCGCCGCCACACGCCGCGCTCGTTTGCGGCCATTTCCAGTCGGTCAACGAATCGCTGCACGCCAACCTGCTCGCGCTGCCGCACGCGCCCAGCGCCTGCGAGTTGATCGACCGCCACATCCTCGAATGCACCAAGTCGAACCTCGCCCAACAGCGCAACCGTGATTTCGTGGTCGGCGATCCCGGCGCAATCCTGGTGGTGGAAATCCATCGCGACACCCGCGAGGCGGCCGAGGCGGAGGTCCGCGCGCTCATCGCCGGTTGGCAGGCTGCCGGCTACGGTTATGCCTATCCCGTGCTGTGGAATTCGGATGGCAACAAGGTCTGGGAACTGCGCCGCGCCGGCCAGGGGCTGATGAGCAATGTTGTCGGCGATGCCAAACCGCGCGAGGTTGTCGAGGATACCGCCGTGGACGTGCGCGATCTGCCGAACTACATCGCCGAGTTCGATGAACTGCTGCGCACGAAATATGGCATCGACTGTGTGTATTACGCACACGCCGGATCGGGCGAACTGCACACCCGGCCATTGTTCGATCTCAAGACGCCGGAGGGCCTGAAAATGTTCCGCGGAGTGGCCACCGACATCGCGATGCTGGTGAAAAAATACCGAGGTTCGCTCAGCGGCGAGCACGGCGACGGCCGCCTGCGCGGTGAGTTCATCCCGTTGATGGTCGGCGAACATTGTTATCAACTCATGCGCGAGGTGAAGGCGGTGTTTGATCCGGATCACATCCTCAACCCCGGCAAGATCGTGGATACTCCGCCAATGGACAGTTCGCTGCGGCACGAGCCCGGACACCAGACTCCGGACTATGAAACGGTGTTCGATTTCAGCGAAACGCTCGGCGTGCTGCGCGCTGCTGAGAAATGCAACGGCTCCGGTGACTGCCGCAAGGGACCGCTCGCCGGTGGCACGATGTGCCCGAGTTACATGGCCACCCGCGAGGAAAAGCATACCACCCGCGCCCGCGCCAACATCCTGCGCCAGATGCTCACTCACCCGCGCGATGCCGCGCGGCCCTTCGATAGCGAGGAAATCAAGGAGGTGATGGACCTTTGCCTGTCATGCAAGGCCTGCAAATCCGAGTGCCCGTCGAGCGTGGACATCGCGAAACTCAAGGCCGAGTTCCTCCAACATTATTATGATTCAAACGGCGTGCCGCTGCGCTCGTGGATCGTCTCGCGTTTTACCGACAGCGCGCGTCTCGCCTCGCTCGCGCCATGGCTTTACAATGCCGTGCTGCAAACGCCCGCACTGCGCCGTGTCACCAACCGCATGCTCGGTTTCCACCCGGAGCGCACCATGCCGCGCCTCAACCGCATGCCGCTCCACCGTTGGTTCGCCAAGCGCACACCGCTCCGGCCGCTGCGCGCCAAACAAGGCCGCGTCCATTTGTTCTGCGACGAGTTCACCGACTACAACGACCTTGATGCCGGCATCGCCACCGTTGAGCTGCTCGAGTTGTTAGGATATGAGGTCAACCTGCCGAACCACGTCGAGAGTGGCCGGGCGTCGTTTTCCAAAGGTCTCATCCGTCGGGCGAAATCGTTCGCCGATCAAAATGTCCGCCTGCTTGCGCCGCTTGTTTCCAAAGAAGAACCGCTCATTGGCATCGAGCCCTCGGCGATCCTCGGCTTCCGCGACGAGTATCCGGTGCTGGTCGATCCCGCGCTGCGGCCGGCCGCCCGCGAACTCGCGCCGCACTGCCTGATGCTCGACGAGTTCATCGCCCGCGAGGCGGATGCCGGGCGTATCGACGCCACGCTCTTCACCCGCGAGCCACGCGCGGTGCACCTCCACGGCCACTGCCACCAGAAGGCGCTGGCCTCGGTGGAACCGACCGCGCGCATGCTGTCATTGCCGGAAAACTATCAGGTCACCGTGATCCCGTCCGGCTGCTGTGGCATGGCCGGTTCCTTCGGCTATGAAAAAGAGCACTACGAGGTCTCCATGAACGTCGGCGAACTCGTCCTCTTCCCCGCGGCCCGCGCGCTGCCGGACGATGCCATCCTCGCCGCCCCCGGCACCAGCTGCCGCCACCAGATCCACGATGGCACAGGCCGCGCGGCACTGCATCCGGCGCAAGTTCTCAGGCAGGCACTCCGACGGTAGCGTCGCTTTGCGGGGCGCGTTCCGATGAATCGAGCGGAGTTTCTTCTCATCAAAGGCTTTTTCCGCGTCTGCGGTTCTACTATATTCTTCTGGTAAAAACGAATTTTCGCTTGCGAATTAGGTGAGGCTAATTTATTTACCCGCGGCGTATCCATGAAATTTTTCGGCAAAACCACCATCAGCACAACGAGGGTGCGGCTTGAGGACGCGTTGAAGCATTTGCTCGATTGTGATGAATCCGGGCGCGGTGCGACGGTCGATAGCCTTGCCGGTGCGCTCTCGCAGCCGCGCGGCGAGGCGGCGGAAATTTTGGGCCAACTGCGCGGACGGGGCCTGGCGACTGCCACCGGCGACGCGCATCACCTCACTGAGGACGGGCGATTGTATGCCCTGCAAGTGGTGCGTACGCACCGGCTTTATGAAACCTGGCTGGCCCGTGAAACGAGCACTCCGGCGGTCGATTGGCATCGCGAGGCGCACAAGGCGGAACATCATTTGGAAGCGGAGGCGGTTGATGCGCTTGCCGACCGTTTGAACAACCCGCGTTTCGATCCGCACGGCGATCCGATACCCACTCGGGAAGGGCAAATGCCGCGCCGTGCGCTGGTCTCGCTGGCCTCGTGGCCGGATGGAAGTCCGGCGCGCATCGAGCACATCGAGGACGAGCCCGAGTCCTTGTTTCTCCAGGCCGAGGCACTTGGCTTCGCGCCAGCCACGCGCCTTGATGAACCCCGACACCTTGATGACGGCTCCATCGAATGTCGCGTCGAGGGACGAATCGTCACCATTCCCGCAGCAGTGGCCACGCTGATCCACGTGGCCGGGCCCGGGCCGGAGGATCAACCGCCCGCATGCCTGGCCCGCTTGTCCGACCTGCCGGTGGGGGGCGAGGCGCTGGTTTACGCGCTTGCCCCATCGTGCACCGGGTCGGAGCGCCGCCGCCTGCTGGATCTCGGCGTGGTGCCCGGCACGCGCATCCGCTGCGAGTTCGCCAGCCCCTTCGGCACACCGCGTAGTTATGACATCCGCGGCGCGCTCATCGCCCTGCGCGACCATCAGGCGGAGCGCATCCTGATCCACCAACCTGTGGCCCCAACAAGCGCATGAACACACCGGACTCTCACGAAGCGGGCGAGGCCTGCCTGGCATGCCCGTCACGCTTCAGCCAGTTGCGAAAACTCGGGCTGCGCGTTGGGGAAAGCGATTTTGTGATCGCCCTCGCCGGAAATCCCAACACCGGCAAAACCACCGTCTTCAATGCGCTCACCGGTCTGCGCATGCACACCGGCAATTGGCCGGGGAAAACCATCTCCCGCGCGGAAGGCGGATTTTCCTATGAAGGGAAAAACTTCAAGCTCGTCGATCTGCCGGGCACCTACTCGCTTCTATCAGCTTCGCCCGATGAGGAGGTGGCACGCACTTTCCTGCTCTTTGGCCAACCGGATGTGACGGTGATCGTGGTCGATGCCACCTGCATGGAGCGCAATCTCAACCTCGTGCTGCAAGTGCTGCAAATCACCCGCCGCGCCGTGCTTTGCCTCAACCTGATGGACGAGGCCCACGCCAATGGCATCGAAATCGACGCACGCAACCTCGCCCGCGACCTCGGCATCCCGGTGGTTCCCTGCGCCGCACGCTCGGGGAAGGGGATTCCCGAATTGATCCGCGAAACCGCCATCATGGCCGCCCGCACCGATGCGCCGCCACCGCGCCGCCTGCCACTTGAAATCCCCGGGCTGCGCCCCGCTCTGGACCTCGTGGAGGCGGAATTGCACGAGGTTTTCCCGAACCTGCCGCAGCCGCGCTGGGTCGCCCTGCGTTTGTTGGAAGGCGACCGCGAGATCATGGAAGCCGTGCGCTCCGGCGAGATTGGAACCTTGGCCGAACCCGTGGGCGCACAACTCACATCCTGATGAAATCCACCGAAGATTTGCTCAAGCAAGCAGCGGAACTGCGCTGGCAGTTGCCGCAGAACCTTCACGACCGCATCGCGGAGTCGATCCACGGCGAGGCGGCGCGCATCGCCGGGCGCAGCGTCACACGCAGCGGCAGCAACCGGCGGCTGGCATGGCAGCAACGGCTCGACCACTTCCTTACCAATCCATGGACCGCCTTTCCAATCATGGTGGCGGTGCTCGGCGCGATCCTGTGGATCACCATTGTGGGGGCGAACGTGCCCTCGAAAATGCTGGGCACGCTGCTGGTGGAGCAAGGGCACGCGCTTCTAACAGAGTGGTTCCTGGCCGCAGGATCACCGGCATGGCTCAAGGGACTGGTGGTCGATGGCATGTATCTCGCCACCGCCTGGGTGATCGCCGTGATGCTGCCGCCGATGGCGATCTTTTTCCCGTGTTTCACCTTGTTGGAAGACTTCGGATTCCTGCCGCGCGTGGCATTCAATCTCGACCGGGTTTTTCAAAAAGCCGGAGCCCACGGCAAACAGGCGCTGACCATGGCGATGGGCCTCGGCTGCAACGCGGCGGGCGTGGTGGCCACCCGCATCATCGACTCGCCGCGCGAACGGCTCATCGCTATTATTACTAACAACTTCTCGCTCTGCAACGGCCGCTGGCCCACGCAGATCCTGATGGCTTCGGTGTTCATCGGCAGCCTCGCGCCCAAGGGCTGGGGCGGTTCGATCGCCGCACTCTCGGTCTTGGTCGTTGCGTTGTTAGGTTTCGGCTTCGCCCTGCTCACCTCATGGATGCTCGCCCGCACCGTGCTGCGTGGCGAGGCCACCAGCTTCAGCCTCGAACTGCCGCCCTACCGCCCGCCGAATTTCTGGAAAACCCTCTACACCTCGCTCATCGACCGCACCCTGATCGTTCTTTGGCGCGCGGTGGTCTTCGCCCTGCCCGCCGGGGCCGTCATCTGGCTATGCGCTAACATTCCGGTGGGTGATGTCAGCCTCGCCGCATGGTTCGTGGAACTCGCCGATCCGCTGGCATGGACGATGGGCCTCACCGGCGTGATCCTGCTCGCCTACATCGTGGCCATACCCGCCAATGAAATCGTGGTGCCCACCATCCTGATGCTCACCGTGCTGGTCACTGGCGCGGCTGGCGGTGCCGGTGCCGGCGTGATGTTCGAGGCGGACGACGCCACCGTGCGCGCTATTCTAACAGCCGGCGGCTGGACCACGCTCACCGCCGTTTGCCTGATGCTCTTCAGCCTTTGCCACAACCCGTGTTCGACCACGCTTTACACCATTTACCGGGAAACCCGCAGCGTGAAATGGACCACCGTTTCCGCTTTGTTGCCGCTGGTGATGGGTTTCCTGCTCTGCTCCATCGTTGCCTCTGTCTGGCGGGCGTTGACTTGAGTTCGGAAAACCACTGACACTCGCCGCATGCAAAACCCGCTCTCCACCGAAAAGCTCGCCGCGCTCGAGCAGCGGATGGCGGCGCTCGGAATCAACGAGGGCGATTTGCTCGAAAAATTCGTCCGCGGCTCGGGTTCCGGCGGGCAGAAAATCAACAAGACTTCCAGCTGCGTGTTTCTCAAGCACCTGCCCACGGGCGTCTGCATCAAGTGCCAGATCGACCGCTCGCGCGAACTCAACCGCTTCCTCGCCCGGCGCGAACTCTGCGAACAGCTCGAAATGATCCGTGACGGCAAGGCCTCAGCCAAAACCCAAGCCATCGAGAAACTGCGCCGCCAGAAACGCCGTCGCTCGCGCCGCTCGAAACAACGCTCGACCGCCGACAAACGCCTGCTTTCAAACAAGAAATCCCTGCGTCGTCCGCCGAGTGGCGAGTGATTTCTCACTTTCAGCTTTTCAGTTTTTCAGCTTTTCAGCATTTACTCCCGCATGGACTACTGGTTCCTCGTCGCCGCCACCCTGTTCGCCCTGCTCGGCGCTGTCTGGGGCATGGTCGCCGTGCACCGCGGCCGACGCAGTCGCTGGACCACGGCGCTGATGCTGCTGGTGCTGCTTTGTCAGCTTGGATTTCTGGGCATGCGTGGCGAGGCGCGGGCCGCCTGCCCGCTGGCTGATCGTGGTGAGATCCTGGTTTTCCTGTCGTGGTCGCTCACCTTGTTCTACCTGCTGGTGGGACCGGCCTACCGGATCTCGCTGTTGGGGGTCTTCACCGCGCCGGTGGTGGTGGTGTTCCAAACGATCGCCCTCATGCCCGGGGTGCTGGACAGGAATCCTCAGGAAGTCCTCGGAGGAAACGGGTGGCACGAAACGCACGCAGCCACCTCGGTGCTGGCATACGGCGCGCTGGCACTCGCCGCCGTGGCCGGGGTGATGTTCCTGGTGCTCGACCGCCAGCTCAAGGAGCAGCATTTGAAAAGCGGACTCTTCCGCAACCTGCCGCCGGTGCGTGAACTGCTTGTCTCGCTCGAACGCCTGCTCTGGATGGGCGGCGTGCTGCTGACCATCGGCATCCTCGCCGGTTTTATCATGCCGCATGACAACGCCGCGCTCGGTCACCTGATCGCCGCCGTCGCGGTCTGGATCGGATACGCGGTCCTGTTAGGCGTCAAGACCGTGCGCGGCCTGACCGGCCGGAGGCTTTCACTTGCGACGATGTTGTTGTTCATTCTTTCACTCGGGGTTTTTGCTTTCATCTGATGGAACTTCTCTGCCTCGGCCTCAATCACAAGACCGCGCCTGTGGAAGTGCGCGAACGTTTCGCCGTGGGGCAGGGGAGGCTCGGGGAGACCGCCAGCGAGCTGCGATCCCTAACAGGCGTGACCGAGGCGGTGGTGGTTTCCACCTGCAACCGCACCGAGTTTTACCTCGCGGCGCATGCCGCCGGTGAAACGCTGGAACTGCTGGAAATCCACCTCACGGAAAAAACCGAACTCCACGGGATCGCCGCACCGCATTTTTACCGGATGGAGAAATTCGCGGCCGCACGCCACTTGTGCCGGGTGGTGAGCGGGCTGGACTCGATGATGCTCGGCGAGACCGAGATCTTCGGCCAGGTGAAGCAGTCGTATCAAGCCGCGCTGGACGCCGGAACCACCGCCGGCGTGCTAAACCGCCTGTTCCAACGCGCTTTCGGCATCGGTAAGAAGGTCCGCACCGACACTTCCATCCAGGAAGGCTCGACTTCGGTCGGCAACGTCGCGGTGGATCTTGCCGAGAAAATTTTCGGCCATCTCAAGGACAGCGAGGTGATGATTCTCGGTGCCGGGGAAATGAGCCGCATCACCGCGCAAAGCCTCGTTTCGCGCGGTGCACGCTCGATCTTTGTGAGCAACCGCTCCTTTGACCGCGCCGAGGAATTGGCCACAGAAATGGGTGGCTCCGCCGTGCGTTTCGACGATTGGCAGCGCGTGCTCGAACGAGTGGACATCGTCATTTCATCCACTGGTTCGCCGCATGCCATCGTCCGCCGCGAACATGTCGAACAGGCACGCCGCGCGCGCAAATACCGCCCGCTTTTCTTCATCGACATCGCCGTGCCCCGTGACATCGATCCCGCCGTGGGCGAAATCGAGGAAGTGTATCTTTATGACATCGACACCCTTGAACAACTCGCCGACGCCGCGCGCGCCAAACGCCTCAAGCAGATCGAGCAGTGCGAGCGCATCATCGATGCGGAACTGGCAAAGCTGAACTTACCAGGAATTTAAAATGAGCGACGAATCCCTTATCCCAATCCATATCGGCACGCGCGGCAGCGAACTGGCGCTGGTGCAGGCCACCGCCACGGAGGCCGCGCTGGCCGCGATGTTTCCGGACCTGCCGCTCGAGCGGGTGATCATCAAGACCACCGGTGACCGTCGCACGGACGT
This sequence comes from Akkermansiaceae bacterium, assembly GCA_947491475.1. Lineage (GTDB taxonomy): Bacteria > Verrucomicrobiota > Verrucomicrobiia > Verrucomicrobiales > Akkermansiaceae > Luteolibacter. The sequence goes on from CANLKN010000033.1 coordinate 21,995, forward strand.
CTCGCTCGCCAATGTGGCCAAGGCCGAGGGAATTTTTGACAAGGGTGTTTTCATCAAGGAGCTCGAACTGGCACTCGACGACGGCAGCATCGACATCGCCGTCCACAGTTTGAAAGACTTGCCCACCGTGCTGGAGCCGCGCTTCGCGCTGGCGGCGGTGCTGGAGCGCGCGCCTGTCAGGGACGTGCTCGTCACCCGCGATGGCACGAGCCTTGAGACCTTGCCTGCCGGCGCGAGGGTCGGCACCAGCAGTGTGCGGCGCGCACGGCAGGTCGAAATGCTGCGGCCGGATCTCAAGGTGGTCGATCTCCGCGGCAACGTGCCGACCCGTTTGATGAAACTCGCCTCCGGCGAGCATCACGATGCGATCCTGCTGGCCGAGGCCGGTTTGGTGAGGCTGGGATACCTGCCCGCGCTTGCCACTGGCGATGAGTCCGAAGCGATTGTAGGCATGCCGGAGCTGTTCGCACTGCGGCTCGATGAGAACGTGTTTTACCCGGCCGCCGGTCAAGGCGCGGTGGGCCTCGAAATCCGCGCGGGCGACGCGCGCAGCAGGGTGATTGCTGAATCCATCGGCCATGCCGAAACGTGGCTGCGGGTCACCGCCGAGCGCGAATTCCTGCGCCTGCTGGATGCCGGTTGCCACACGCCCGTCGGCGTGTTTTCCTCGCTGGCCGATGGCGAGCTCCATCTGCAGGCGCGGGTTTTTCCCGAAGCCGGCGGCGCGCCGAAATCCGGCGAAGCCCGCGGCACCGATCCCCACGCCGTCGCCCAAGTCCTTTACGAATCCCTCACATGAGCAAACCCGGAATCTGTTATCTCGTCGGCGCCGGCCCCGGCGACCTCGGCCTTGTCACACTGCGCGCCAAGGAATGCATCGAGCACGCCGACGTGCTCGTTTACGATGCCCTTAGTAATCCCGAACTGCTGCAATGGGCCAAGCCCGGCTGCGAGAAAATCAATGCCGGCAAACGCGCCAAGGACCACGTGCTTACGCAGGATGAAACCAACGCGCTGATCGTTGAGAAATCCAAACTGGGCAAATCCGTCGTCCGGCTCAAGGGCGGTGATCCGATGATCTTCGGGCGTGGCGGCGAAGAGGCCGCCGAACTCGCCGCAGCGGGTGTGCCCTTTGAAATCGTGCCCGGTATCAGCTCGACCATCGCCGGCCCCGCCTACGCGGGCATCCCGGTGACCCACCGCGATCACAATACTCAGCTGACCATTTTCACCGGCCATGAAGACCCGACCAAGGGTTTCAGCTCGATCGACTACGCCCAACTCGCAAATGCACCGGGCACCAAGGTCTTCGTGATGGGCGTGGGTCGCCTGCGTGAAATCACCGGCTCCTTCATCCAACACGGTGCCGCTGCGGAAACCCCGATCGCCCTCACCCAGTGGGCCACCACCGGCGCTCAGAAAACCATCGTTGGCACTCTCGCCGACATCGCCGACATCGCGGAGAGCGTGAATTTCGGTTCGCCAGCCGTCGCCGTCATCGGCGATGTGGTTAGAGAGCGCGAAAAGATCAATTGGTTTGAGAAACGTCCCTTGTTTGGCAAGCGCATCGTCGTCACCCGCACCCGCGAGCAGGCCGGTGAGCTCAGCAAGGCGCTGCGCGATCTCGGCGCGGATGTCATCGAACTGCCGACCATCCGCATCGAGCATCCGGAGGACAAACAAAGCTTTGCGGAAATGGTCACCCACGCCCACGAATACGATTGGCTCGTTTTCACCAGTCCCAACGGCGTGGAGCGCTTCTTCACTGCGTTTTTCGCAACCTATCCGGACGCACGCAGTCTCGGCAATCCGCGCATCGCCGCCATCGGTGCGGGCACCGCCCAGAAGATCCGCGAGTATCGTTTCGCCGTGGACCTGATCCCGGAGAAATTCGTGGCCGAGGGTTTGATCGATGCTTTCAAAAAAGAATCCGTCGAAAATCTGACCATGCTCTGGATCAAAGCCGCCGAATCGCGCGATGTGATTTATGACGGCCTGATCAAGCTCGGCGCGATCGTCGATGAGTGCATCGCATACCGCACCGTGCCCGAAACGGAGGACCCCACCGGAGCAAAAGCCAGACTCGCCGAACAGGGAGCGGACCTCATCACCTTCACCTCCAGTTCCACTGCCGATCATTTCTTCGCGCTCGGTCTCGATTGGCCGGAAGGCTGTGCCGCCGCGAGCATCGGCCCGGTCACCAGCCAGACGCTGCGCAAACACGGCATGCCGCCCGCCTTCGAGGCGAATCCGCATGACATCCCCGGTTTTGTCTCGGCCATCGTGCGGCATTTCAAGAAGCGCTGAATGTAATAAAAAAGAAACTTGCCCGCTTCACCGGTGTTCGTTAAACAAAAGCCGCCGTTGCAAATGCGGCGTATCACGGCCACCCAGCCGATTCATGATTTTCCAGGAACGATCCATTATTGAACACACAGCCGGCCGCTTTGGTCGGTGGGGTTTTGTTGTCCGCACAGCATGATCTGTTGCCCACCCCATCGTTCCGCATTCTTCTTCGCAGCGCACCCGCGTGACGGCTCAGGCTGTTTGCGCCGCGTTGCGTCGCATCCACCCACCGGAGGACACCGCCATCGCTAAGCCACAGAAAAAAGACCAAAACAGGGGTCGCTACCGCGACATGACGCGGATCAACGACCGAATCCGCGCCCCACGAGTCCGAGTCGTCACTGCCGACGGCCAGCAGCTTGGGGTCATGACCGCCCGTGAGGCGCTTGCCAAAGCCCAGTCAGTAGGGCTCGACCTCGTCGAGATCGCCGGTCAGGCAGACCCGCCGGTCTGCAAGATCATCGATTACGGCAAGTTCAAATACGAGCAGGCCAAGCTCAAGAAGCAGAAGTCCAAGAGCGCCACCCGCATGAAGGAAGTGAAATTCCGTGTCGGTACTGGTCAGCACGACTACAACATCAAGATGGGTCGTGCCGAGGGCTTCCTGGATACCAATCACAAGTGCCGCTTTGTATTGCAGTTCCGGGGACGCGAAAACGCCCACAAGGATTTGGGATTCGTGATGCTCAACCGCATCATCGAGGACCTCAAGACCATGGCCCAGGTGGACCAACCGCCGCGCCTCAGCGGGCGTGCCGTGGCGATGATCCTCTCACCGCTGCCGCAGCACCAGCGCAAGCGCAAGTTCCACCTTTTCCATGGCGAACTGATGGATGAGGACGACTTCGACGAAGACGAAGCACACGACGAACCGGAGTTTGATGACGAAGTTCCGGACGAAATTCCAGATGAAGTCGCAGAGACTGAGGCCAGCGGTGAAAATGCGCCGGCTCAGACATCCTGATCTCTAGCGGGGTTCAGATCATCATCCAGGAAATGACATGCCTTATTTTGGCTCCGGGCGAGGCGCCCGGGCCACTTTGGAGCTGCATCACTGCGGGATCGAGTCGTAAACCTGTCCGAGTGAGAGCACGGTGAAGGCGGTGACGAGCACGGGGTTGGATTCCATCCAGCGGCCGTTGTCGTTGACCCATGAGCCGTTCTCGCGCTGCGCCGAGAGCAGCTTGCCGGCGAGTTCCTTGCGCCAATCCACTTGTTTGCCGTCGTCGAGCTTGAGCATATCGATATTGGCAGCAGTGAGCGCCTTGGACATGGTCTGATAGTAATAATACAATCCCTGCGCGCCCATGCCCGGGTTTTCATCGACAGTGTAGTTTTTGCCGAGCCATTCCTTCACTGCGATCACGCGCGGATCAGTGGGGCCGAGTTTGGCGTAGATCATCGAGAGCAGTCCGGCATAGGACATTGAGCCATACGAGCGCAGTGCCGTGCGGCCCTCCGGGGTTTCGCTCTCGCCGGCCTTGGATTCAAACGGGTTGTATGAGAAGCCGCCTTTGTTTTTCGCATCATTGGAAGCCCAGTCCTGATCGTTGGTTTCCTCGAGGTTCTGGCAGCGCGAAAGGAACTTGATGGCGGCTTCCCAATCGAGCTCCGGTTGTTCGCCGAAGTTTCCGTCTTCCACGACCTTCCTTGAGAGCGCGATGGCCTCGATGGCGAGGTAGGTGTTGGAAAGATCGGTGTGCGTGTTGTTAGAGCCGTAGCCGATGCCGCCAGCGTTCGCGTCATCGGTGTCCCATTGGTTGTCGATGAGATGCTTGCGGGCCTTGACGACCGCTGGTTCGAACTCCTTGCGGCCGGCTGCCATCAGCGCGGTCACGGCGGTGGCCGTGTTGTAAACCGAGAGTCCGCGGTTGTAGATGCCGCCATCTTCTTTCTGCTGCGCGAGCAGCCACTTGTAGCCCTTTTCGATGTGATCGGGAAACGGCGCGTTGCGATCGAGGTTGGGATCGCGCACGGCGGCGTTGAGGGCGAGCGCGGTGAGGGCGGGGAGTTGGCCGTCGTCCCAGTTGCCCTCCGGTTTTTGTTGTTCCTTGAGCCACGCGTTGCCACGGGCGATGGACTGGCGGATTTCCTGGCGCAGTGATTCGTAGCGGTTCGGGTTTTCCACGGCGCTGGCGGAGAGCACGGTGGCGGATAGCAGGATGGGAGTGAGGATTTTCATGGTTTGGCGGGTAGGTTTGCTGGCTTGTAGGGAGCGATGACGACGGTGACATTTGTTCCGACCTCTGGCACGCGTTTGGCAAAAGGAATCCACACGGTGTCGTCGCGGTTGTCCTTGCCGGGGAAGTTGATGAGGGCGGACGGGGCGATGAAGATGGCGGCGATGTCGCCAGTGGTTTCAGGTGAATACTGGCCGTCGTAAATGAAGGAGCCGCCATAGACCCACGGCCCGAGAGGCATGGCAGTGGTTTTCACATCATGCTGGATCCAATCATTGATGGGCACGCGCCGGGTGCGGCCGTCATCCTGCCACTCCACTTCAATGGTGATGCGGGCGGCAGCCATGATTTCCGGGGCAATTTCGGGAAATTCATCGGAGGTTCCGCCGGTGTCATTGGGCAATGGGTAAAGCTCGTGCGATGGCGGGTAGCGCAGCAAGGTGAAGGCAAGATTGAGGTGGGTGGGCGAAATGGTGGTGACCAGCAGCGATTCGTGGATTTTGCCTTTTTCGTGGACGATGATGAATTCCAGCAATCCCTCGGTCATGTTGACGGTGGTGGAAAATCGGATCTCACGGGTTTTGCGGTCCAAGGTGACCTCTCCGATGCGTGTGCGGGTTTCGTCGAGTTTTTCGATCACTGGCACGACCGGGGCCATCGGCTGATCCGGAGCCGGCATGGTGGCGGGTTCAACGGGGGCGCGGTCCTGTGCGGTGAGGGCTTGGCCTGCGGCAAAAACGCAGAGCAGGAGCAGAATCACCGAGGATCGGATTTGGGTGGGGTGCATGGCAGAGCTTTTTTTTGGGCAAATTAAATGGTCATGTGGATTTTGCAACCGGCAGAAAATCAGCGGCTGGGGGGTCGGTTTAGCCGTGTGCCGAGTTCCAGCCAAGCGAGGCGGGTGACCAGCCATGGGCAAGGTTTGGTGGCTTGCCCATCTTCCGAGATGGCCTCGGGAACCGTTAACACGGCGGTTCTTCCCAAATAGCCGCGCAACAATTGGCACAGCGTTTCGAGGGTATCCGCCCGCAGGTTTTCTGTTGTGGCGGCAGTGAACGAGAGCACCTCGGTGGAGCGGGAATCATCAAGCGAACCGGCAAACCACAGTGCGACGGGTGGCGGGCCGAACGAGTTTGGAATGTCACTGCCGGATGTGACTTTGGCGGAAATTTTCAGAATGCCGGAGGAGGCCTTGCTCAGTTCATCGGCGATTTCCGCCAGCAGCGGCTCAATCATGGCGGCCGTGCTTTTTCCGGTTCCCGCGTGAAGGGTGATGGCGATCACCGTTTGCGGGTCCGCGTTCCAGTCCGAGAGGCCGGAGCGCAGCCGTTTGATGGCGGCGATTGCCGTGCGTGTCTGCTCCGGATCGGGAGGGGCGCTGTCGAGAATGCGCTCCCAGGCGAGCAGAGCGCGCTGCGGTTGGCCCGCCTCCTCGAGCTGGGCGGCCAGGCCAGCCAGCGCGGCGGCTCCCTTCCATGCTTCGGGGCGGAATTCCGCAAGGGTCGGTGGCTTGTTGAAATCGCCGGGATGAATGATCTCCTGCGGCTGCTCCGGGGATGTGGCCGTGCTCACCTCCGTAGTGTCATCCCGGTGATCCGCCGGTGGAACGGAGGCCGCCACTTTTTCCCGGATGGCGGCCAATTTTGATTCCGGCGGCGGGGTGAGAAAATCATAGCTGCGGGTGCCATGCCACCAGACGCCACTGATGACGCCGAGGCAAAGCAGGACCACCACTGGGATCGGGATGCGCACGGCGGGAAACTGGAGTGGCAGATGCTATTGTGAAAGCGGAAATCCTCAATTCCACATAAACAAAACGCCCGTCTCGACGCGGGAGACGGGCGTTTTGAAAGAGTATGGAAACGCGGAATTACTCGCCGAGCCCGAAACGGACGAAGCGCGTGACGCTGAGCGTGTCGCCGAGCTCCTTGCCCTTGGCTTCGAGCAACTGGGTGATGGTGACCTTGTCGTCCTTCACGAAGGGCTGCTCAAGGAAGCAGCTTTCGGCAAAGAACTTGTTGATCTGCCCTTTGAGGATGTTCTCGATGATGTTTTCCGGCTTGCCGCTGTCGGCCAGGCGGGCGCGGAAGATGTCCCTCTCGGCATCGACGACATCCGCAGGGATGTCATTGCGGGAAAGACCCTTGGGAGCGCAGGCGGCGATGTGCAGCGTGAGATCTTTGATGAGTTCCTTGAAGGCATCCGTGCCGGCTGTTTCCGCCTTGGTGGTGCCCACTTCAATCAGCACGCCTACCTTGCCCGGAGGATGGATGTAGGAGGCGATGACTCCGCCGGGGGCGGCATCATAGCGGACGTATTTGCGGAATTGCAGGTTCTCGCCGATTTCGACGACCTTGGCCTTGACGCTTTCCTCGATGCTGTGCCCGGCGAGGGTGACGGCAAGCGCGGCGGCGTGGTCGGCGGCGTTGGCGGCGGCCAGGGTGTCGGCAATTTGCGCGACGAAGTTTTGGAAGTTCTCGTTTTTGGAAACGAAGTCGGTCTCGCTGTTCACTTCGAGCAGGATGCCACAGGTGGCGCTGTCATGAATGCGGGCGGTGATGACTCCTTCATTGGCGGCGCGGTCGGCTTTGGCACCGGCCTTGGCGATGCCGCGCTCACGCAGCAGCTTGATGGCGGCGTCCATATCGCCATTGGTTTCGGTGAGGACTTTCTTGCAGTCCATCATGCCGGCGTTGGTTTTTTCGCGGAGTTCCTTGACGGTGGCGGCTGAGATCATGTGTGTGATGAGTGTTCCTGAGTGATGAGATGAAAATGCCGGGCGGTGCCGGAAGGCAGCCGCCACAGCGGTGAGCAGCATTAATTCTTGCGGGCGGCGACCATCGCATCCACCAGGTTTTGGAGGATGATGCGGATCGAGCGGATCGCGTCGTCGTTGCCCGGGATAGGGTAATCGATGATGGCTGGGTCGGCATTGGTATCGACCAGAGCGACGATCGGGATTCCGAGGCGGCGGGCTTCGGCTACGGCGATGGTTTCGCGGGCGGAGTCCACGATCACGACGGCATCGGGTTTGCGCTCCATATCGCGCACGCCGCGGAGGTTGCGCAGGAGTTTTTCGCGCTCACGACCGAGGGCGGCGAGTTCCTTTTTGGACATGGCCTTGAACTCGGGTTGCTTCTCGATGGTTTCGAGATACTTGAGGCGTTCGATGGATTTGCGGACGGTGAGACTGTTGGTGAGCATGCCGCCGAGCCAGCGGTGGTTGACGTAGAACTGGCCGGTGGCTTCCGCGGCTTCGCGGATGGCGTCCTGGGCTTGGCGCTTGCAGCCGACAAAGAGGACTTTTTTGCCCTTGCCGACGGTCTCGCTGAGAAAATCCGCAGCTTTATCGAGCTGCTGGACGGTTTTCTCAAGGTTGATGATGTAGATGCCGCCTTTGTCCTTCATGAGGAAGGGCTTCATGCGCGGGTTCCATTTCTTGGTCTGGTGGCCGTAGTGGACGCCGGCGTCCACCATTTCATTGATGAGTTCGTTGATCATAGGATGCTTGGTTTCCCGCCTTGAATCAGGACGGGCGATTCTTGAAGACCTGCCGCATGTGGAATTCCCCGGGATCTTCGTTGGTGATAGAGCGGCGTGAAAGGGGAGGGGCGGGGTAGGGGATGGGCCGGGACTTGGCAAGGGGAAATTCGACCCCGCCTGAATCTTTTGCGGCCCTCTCCACGCTTGCCAAGCGGGATGGGTCGCGTTTGTGATGGCGCATGGACCACTTGGCCAAAGCGAGATTTGTGATCGAAACCGAGATTGAAGGCCTCCGGCGGATGGCCGCCCTGCTCGATGCCCGCTTCGTCGGTGCCGTCAATATCCTCCATGAAACTCTCGACCGCCACGGAAAAGTGGTCGTCGTCGGCGTTGGCAAGTCGGGAAACATCGGTCTGAAAATCGCCGCCACGCTCAACTCGACGGGGGCCACCGCAGTGGTGCTCGATTCGCAGAACGCGCTGCACGGAGACCTCGGATTGCTCTCGGATGGCGATGCGGTGCTGGCGCTTTCGTATTCCGGAGAGACCCGCGAATTGCTCGATTTGCTGCCATTCATCAAACGTTTCGAGGTGAAGGTGATCTCGCTGACCGGCAACCCGCAATCCACGCTCGCGCGGCTCAGCGAGGTGACTCTGGATACCTCGGTGGAGCGCGAGGCCTGCCCGCTCAATTTGGCTCCCACATCTTCGTCCACCGCGATGCTGGCGATGGGCGATGCGCTGGCGATGGTCCTGCTGGAGGCGCGCGGATTCACCGAACAGGATTTCGCACGGTTTCATCCGGGCGGTTCTCTGGGAAGGGCTCTGCTCACACGTGTTTCGGACATCATGCGCACGGATCAGGCGTTGCCGACGGTGCTTGAGGATGCGGATGTGTATGCCGCGCTGGATGCGATGAACCGCGCCCGTGCCGGCGCTTGTGTGATTGTCGATCCCGGCGGCGGACTTGCCGGCATCTTTACCCACGGTGATTTTGCCCGCAGTTTCCGTCTCGATCCACTTCTGGGAAACAAACCGGTGGCTTCGCTGATGACTCGCAAGCCGATCACGGTGTCCTCGGATGCCCTCGCCGTCGAGGTGCTGCGCACCATCGGCCGGAACCGCATCGACGACATCGTCGTGCTCGATGCCGGGGGCAAACCGGTCGGCCTGATCGACACCCAAGACCTGGCGCGCCTCAAAATCGTCTGAAGCGGACATGAAAAAAGGCGGGCTCCACAAGGGAGTCCGCCTTTCTGTGTAAAGGTCTTTCGGCCAGTGAATCAGCCCTGTTGGCTGGTGATGTAGGTGATCACGTCACCCACAGCTTGGAGCTTTTCGGCTTCTTCATCGGGGACTTCGATGTCGAATTCCTCTTCGAAGGCCATGACGAGTTCGACGGTGTCGAGCGAGTCGGCGCCGAGATCTTCGACGAATTTGGCTTCAATGGTCACTTGGTCGGCGTTGACGCCGAGTTGGTCAACGATGATGTCCTTAACACGGTCTTCGATGCTTTTATCTGACATGAGTTGCAATGGTTGGTGGTTGGCGTTGGAGGTGCTTAACGGGTGCGGGGCGGACTTTGCAACCCCGAAAAATAAACAAAAGCGGAAAAGCGGTGCGTGGCGAAATTTCCGGGCGTGTGGCTCAGGTCGCGCTGTCGTCGGCAGTGGCCATCAGCGGGGCATATTCAAGGATTTCACCGCTGAAATTCGAGCGGATTCGCTGAATCAGCTGCTCGGCCAGTTCGCCATCTTCTTTTTTGAACCCCCCGTAGGTGAGGCCGTCGATGCGGATGCGGCCTTTGCCGGATGCTCCGTCGTAATCGATAAATGCCAGCCCCTTGGTCTCCCACTTGCGCAGGTCCAGCGTTTTGAAGTCCGCGTAGGGAATCTTGCGGCCCTGCTGGGTGGTGACGCCTTCGGCATCCGCGCGGATCGAGCGGCCAAGTGTGCGCAGCAAGAAAAACAGGACAATTGCCGTGAGCACCATGCAAACCCACACGCCATACCACTGTTCGCGGATCTTGCGGGCATCGTAGGGCTCCTCGACGGGACTGGCGGGCAATCCATGCTCACCTGAATATTCCAACCACAGGTTTTTCCACTGCAACGGCTTCATCCGCTCGTAGTCATGGAGGATCTCAGGCCATGGCATCGGCAGCTTCAGGTCGGAGGGCAGCACCGAGGTGTCCTTGGGGAAAGTCACTTTCTGCTGTGCGGCGAATGCCTTCCATGCCTCCGGGGTGAGCGCACCCTCGCTATTTTTGCGTGAAAACTCGCCGCTCGCACTTTCGAAGGTTTGGTGCAGATAAAAAACCAGGTTTTTTTTCAGATAGCCGGTGGATGCGTCTAGGTAAAACCATACGGAGAAGCCTCCGAACATCACCAGCATCACCATCGCTCGAAAAAGAAACCATGGAGTAGGCTTGCAAACAATCGTATCGGGCGCGTTCGTCATCGCGGCAAACCATGGCCATCGGGTCGCGATTTGCAAGCCAAAGCAACAGCCATGAAAATCACCGGTTTTTTCACGGATTACGTCTTGTCGGATGTCGCGGGTGCGTTTATCTGAAGTACGTTATGCCAATCGCAACCCCCGCGCAATACCGCGCCATGTTGGACGCCGCCCAGAAGGGTGGCTATGCCTATCCCGCCATCAACGTCACCTCAATCATCTCCATCAACGGTGCTTTGCGCGCCTTTGCCGAGGCCAAGTCCGACGGGATCATTCAAATCTCCACCGGTGGCGGCGAATTCGCCTCCGGCACCGCAGTCAAAGACGCGGCCTTCGGTGCGATCGTGCTCGCCGAGGCATGCCATATCCTTGCGGAAAAATACAACGTGCTCATCGCCCTCCACACCGACCACTGCCACCCCGCCAAGGTCGAGGGGTTTCTCAAGCCGCTCCTCGAAGCCTCCCGCAAGCGCATCGCCGACGGCAAGGGACCGCTTTTCCAATCCCACATGTTCGACGGCTCGGTGGTGCCCCTCGCGGAAAACCTCGAAATCTCCAAGCAACTCCTCAAGGAGTGCGCCGAACTCGGAATCATCCTTGAAGTCGAGGCCGGCTGCGTCGGCGGCGAGGAAGACGGCCACGATACCTCCGGCCTGCCGATCGAGAAACTCTACACCACTCCCGAAGACATGCTGGAAGTCTATGAAGCCCTCCAACCGATCGGCCGCTTCCTTTTCGCCGCCACCTTCGGCAATGTCCACGGCTCCTACAAACCCGGCGCAGTGAAACTCAAGCCATCCATCCTGCGCGACGGACAAAAGGCCGTCATGGAAAAACACGGCGTGACTGCGGAAATGGACCTCGTTTTCCACGGCGGCTCCGGCACCTCCGAGAGCGACCTCCGCGAGACCCTCGACTACGGCGTGGTGAAAATGAACATCGATACCGATACCCAATACGCCTTCACTCGCCCGATCGTCACCCACATGTGCCAGAACATCGAGGGCGTGCTCAAGATCGATGGCGAAGTCGGCGACAAGAAGAACTACGACCCGCGTTCCTATCTCAAGAAGGCCGAGATCGGTCTTTGCGAGCGCATGAAAACCGCCTGCGACGACCTGCTCTCCACCGGCAAGACGATCTTCGGCACGGTTTGATCCGGAGCGACGACTTCAGTCCGCTTCTTCCTCTAAAAGCGGAGCCGCGAGGCTCCGCTTTTTTCGTCGCGGGTATCATCCTGCAGTGGTCCGCCAAGCAGATTGTATATGATTCAGAAAGCCCTTGGAATGACGATTGATGATTGACGATTTTTGATTGTTGATTTGACGGAACGGCCTCCCGGCATCCAAGCGGGTCGTGACGGGAAGATCACTTTCGGACCACCATGATGGGGAATCGCCGCCAGAGCGCGCAAAAGCACCCGCTCATAATGTAAGAGCGCTTGTTCATCGCGGACTCTTTGCGGTTTATCCGCAACGGGTCTGCACGCCCCATGCAAGGAAGAAATCACCGCCCGCCACGCGATTTTTCCGCCAGAATCCCCTCACAGACGAAGGCTTCGTTCCTCAGCCTTCGCGGCACCCTTTATTGTTCAGCCTCTGGTTTTATGCGAGTCAGCCATGGTGAAACGGGTTTTCCGGCCTCTGTCGTATAGGCAGTAACTCCACCCCTGCTCAACGATCCGGAGGCGCTCTTCGCGGCATCGCCGACAGTGTCCCAGAACCAATCACCAGAGAACTGCCCCAAAGTAGCAGTATCGGCACTCAAACGATTGATGTCCGCAGCCAGACGAGCATCGCCAAGCATCCCAGCAACAAGAACCGCGAATGCCCTCCGCTCCGGCTTCTCTTCCAACATCATCTTGCGTAAAGCCGGGATTGGGTCATCTGGCAACTGTATCAACGAGATAGCCGTGGCAAGCTGTCTATCACCATCATGGTGTGATCCGCCCGTGTAATTCTCTTCTATTACTTCGGTTGCTGTGACCTTTCCGTCACCCTTGCGCAACTTATCCCAAACAGCCTGCCGCTGACCACGAAACGCTTCCTCCCACATCTCCGGCGGAACGGCCGCATCTTCGGCCTGCGCCTGTGGGAACGCCGCCGAGGCAGTCAATGCGAGGATGATGATCGTCTTCATTTATAGCAGAACGTTAAATGTGCGCCCACCGGCGCGACTGAGAAGGAGGTTGAAAAGTGATTAAAGAGCTTATGGCCCGTTGGTGCGCGACGCCTTGTTCGCTTTCTGCGTTTTGACGGGCCAAGACTTGTCGCCATTTATATATGAAGACATGGCACCATTCAGTGATTCCACCGAAATCCTTCCGTTAGTTGCGCTTTCTGCGAGAGGGGCGACTTCCGAAAAATTGTGCGCGAGCGCCTTAATAAAGTCGCAGTTTGCGGCGATCGTAGGCTTAGACGGTGAGTTGACCTTGGAATGTCTCGTCAACAGCAGGGTTGTAGAGATGAGGCCACCCAGATCTCGAACATTCACATCACCGTTCGGATCCGCAATCTTAATACCCTCCACAAAAGCGATCGAGTCGAAATTATCTGCCTCAGGGTCCATTGGCGGATAGATCACGGGAAGGATTGGTGGCTCGTTGGACACGCCTTTGCCGCCTTCGGCTGCCTTGGGGTTCGGATCTGGCGGCTCCACACCTTCAGGCCGGGGAGGTCGCCCGGACATCTTGCGAGCCAAATCATCAACCTCCCGCGGAGTCCCTAGATTCGCAAGCACGAAATCTCGGCCTAGAGGTGCTTGAACCACCGGCGCGCTGGCAATACTTCCTTCGATAATGATCGCAAGACGATCTTTACCATAGAGCATTCTCTCCGTTGCTTCTTTGAGCTTTCTCGCGCCGTCGTCGGTCAGCTCTACATAAAAAGCGTTATCCAACCCATAATTTGGAACCGCACGCTTCACATCCGCATCAGATAGAAGTGACGCCTTCTCAACGAAAAGCACTTGGGCTCCTGCTTCGTATTTCATTTGCTCCGTGTTCTCTGACGCTTTGTCCGCCACTTTGGAGACGCGTAGGGTGCCCCCACAGCAAAGGTTCACTGCGGTAGAGAAGATGATGAAGGGCAAGATTTTCATTTTCAGCGAACATTGTTAATAAGCCGCGCGCGGCATTTGTCCCGGATACATCGCGCGCGGTGTATCCGGTGCAGATACGGCACGGAAGGCTGCTTCTCCGGGAATTCCGTTCATGGGGCGGTTTTTAGACCGCCATGAAGGAGCTGCCAAGCAGGAACGCGGAGCGGTTGTGGGATGGGTATTTTCGGATCGGGGAAGAAAGGGATGACTTGGGCCGCCTGCGCCAGGTCTTTGGATCACATGCGGTGGCTCAGGCCATCCGGTCGAAACGGATGAGGACGTTTCCGAAGTCCATGGCGCGCTCGCCGGGGACGAGGAAGGCGGGTTCGATGGAGTAGAGGCAGCCGTAGCCGAGGCGGAGCACTCCGCTGTCGAACAGGATGGCGAGATGCTTGGAAATGCTGGTGGGAGTCCTTTGTGCCTTGGCGGTTCAATCTTCTTCCTCCAAGTTCGTGCCGCGCATGGCCCGTCATTACACCCTTCACCGTCCGTCCCACAGCACCGCCTCCGGCATCGATTACAAGGCGGCGCTCAACGAGGAGCAATACGCGGCGGTCTCCTCTCCGCCCGGCCGCGCGCTGGTCATTGCCGGAGCCGGTTCCGGCAAAACGCGCACCCTGACCTACCGTGTGGCGTGGCTGCTCGACCATGGGATCGACGCCCGCGAGGTGCTGCTGCTCACCTTCACCAACAAGGCCGCGCGCGAAATGACCGAGCGCGTCCGCGAACTGGTCCCGCACGACACCTCCGCGCTGTGGGCCGGCACCTTCCACTCGATCGGTTCGCGCATCCTGCGCCGCCACGCCGAGGATCTCGGCTACACCCGCTCGTTTTCCATCATGGATCGTGATGACCAGAAATCGATGATCTCGGCGGTGATCGCAAAATGCGACATCGACACCAAACAGCGCCGTTTTCCAAAACCCGATGTGCTCGCCTCGATGTTCAGTCTGGTGGAAAACACCGGCGCATCACTCGAAGAGGTGATCGCCGCGCGCCATGATCG
>CANLKN010000034.1 GCA_947491475.1 Akkermansiaceae bacterium
GCCGCGCAGGCCGCATGCACGCGCTGTGCAAGCTCCGGATTCGACGCATCCAGATACACCTTCCCGCGAAACACCCCGAAGTCCACGGCGATGCCGAAGTTGTGATTTGAGTATCCGCCCTTGGCATTGGTCACCTTCGGCACGCGCAGATAAAGCTCGTCCTGTTCCTTCCACGTCCGGTGCCCGGAGATCGCCACGTAGTCGCAGCCGTAGGTCGCCGCCGTCGCCTTCGCCAGCAGCGTGAAATCCACAAACCGGAACTGTGCCGCATGATCCAGCGTCGCAATCGTCTTGATCGTCCGCTCGTCCAAAATCGCATCTTCCTTTGCGCCTGCCTTTGCGGCCTCTGCGGCTTCGCGGTTCAGGTCTTTCCAAACCGCTACCGCCGTGCGCGGCCCGAAGATCCCATCCGGCTCCGCCCCCACCGCGCGCTGAATCGCCTTGATGGCATCCACCAGGCTCATCGCACATCTCCTTTCCTAATCCGTTCCATCTCCCGGTTGATGCGCGCATTCTTTCTCTCTTCCGTCCGCCGCTCCTGCATCATGCGCAGAATGCTCCGCACTGTATGCCAGCAGACTCCTGCCGCCGCAGCAGACAGCAAGAACAGCCAGAGGATGAGGTGCGCGTCGTTCATTCGGTGTTAGAAGTTCAATGTTTCGAGTTTCATGTTCGTCTCAAAAAGTCCGGGAAGGTCCGTAGCGGCCGTGAGTAGTGTGTGTTATCCCGCCTCGCTTCCCTGAAATGGTTTCACTTCGCGCTCTTTCGCTCGATCTGCGGCCGGTATGCCACCTCCAGCCCTGCCTTGGAGCTATAGCTCACCCGGCCCGCTTCCACCTCTGCCGTGAGACGCATCGGCATCTCCTTGAGAGCGGAGCACGACGGCAGGGCTGTGAAACACACCCCTGCCGCCGCTGTTCCCACAATGAGCAGCGGCAGCCCGCCTGAGCCACCGCCTGCCGTTTTTTCTCCATTTTCACTATCAGCAGAAAATACCGAAACCTTCCCCCTGGTCACAAAGCGCACGATCACATTCGCCGCCGCCAGCACCGATACAAACTCCACCGGATTGGCCACCAGCCACTCTCTAACAGCTGGCACCAGGAGTGAGAGGACCGTCACGATCTGAAGCCAGACCGTCTTGCTCGCCAGCGGGTGTTTCGTTTCCATGGCCAGACCCTACCAGCCCGGCAGCCGGTTGCGGCGGCACCACCGGCCACCGCCTACTCTCCACCGCTACTAATCCCCGCCCGGACCGCCGTCACTGCCCCATCTGGCTTTGTTTGTGATGCCAAACACTCAGTAGGTCAACGCGCCAATGCGAGTTCGGGCGAGTGGGACGGCGCTTATAGCCCCGCACCTCGCCGGTGGCAATCAGATCATAAATGATCTCCCTGTCACAATCGTCCAATATCCGGCAAGCCTCCTGCACGCTGCCCCATCGCCGCAGTTTCTTGTCGCTTTTCGGCACGCTCAAGGTGGCGTCCTCATAGAACGAAAACGTCGGCATCGGCGAAGCTGGCTGGCTCATGCCCACATCCTACCACGGGTGCGGCAAATTTTAAGGCGCTCCGACTTCCGCTTCCAACTTCTTGATCGCAGCGGCCAATTCCTCATCACTCATCGCCTCCGCTTCCGGATTCCTGACAATTCGCTCCCGTGGCTCGTAGCCTTCTGCGCGGGCCTTGGCGTCTTGTTCACGAATCTTCACCTGGCGTTTCAGCCGCTGTAGCTTGATGCGCTCAAGCTCAAGCCGGATGCGTTGCACCTCTGGAGACACCGGCGGCTTTACCGACTGCGCTGTCTCATGCTTTTCCTGTGGTTTTTCCTTCGTCGCCGGTGATTCCTTTTCACCACATCCGCCCAGCGTCGCGGCCATGGCCATCAGCATCAGCATCAGCATCAGCATCGTTTTCATGGTATTCGTGGTATTCATCAGTTCGCTTTTTATCCACAGCACCGTCCAGCGATGCATTTAAGGCCAATCTTCCCGCTTCGGATAACTGGCGATTTCCGACGCCTTCTCTTCGGCTTCCCGGCGTTCGTATGCCTCGCGCGCGGCCTGCAAATCACGTTGCATCTGTTCTTCAACTTCCATCTCCAAGCGTTGGGAGAGTGTGTATTTGCCCGGCTTGCCAGGCACTGCCTGCGGCTGGGAAAGTTTCTTAAGCCGTTCGATGAGCGCTGGATCAACACCATCCAAGACTGAATCGTCATTAAATTCCTCCTCCCCAATTCGCTCACGCCATTCGTTTGTCGCTGCCTGAAGGCTCTCCATCTCAGATCTTATGAAATCCCTGATTTTCTTGTAACGCGAGAACCCTTCCGCGGCGGCCTCTTGCTCCATGATCGGGCAAGAGTGGCCGCCCGCAATAAGCAAGGCATCCACTTGCTCGGCAGCCCGGTAATCATATAGCCTATCCCCGGCCACTTCGATCATCACCTTCTTGAATGCCGCCAAAAACCCCGCGTCCGTGACTTCCGGAAAGCGGAAATTCGCATGCATCGCCACCCACTCAGAGTCCCACACGTCTTTCGGTTTGTCTCTCGGTATCATGGCATCCTTGATTTTTCCTGTAAAAGTTTCAGCCCGGATTCCACCCGCAGCACCGCGCCACCAAGTAAGCAATCGCGGCGTCGATGAGAAAGGGCAAAGAGCCCAAGACGCGGTGCCGCATTGGAGGCGGTTTCATTTCTTCCACATCTTGGTGATTCGCGCCCACACCGGGTAGATCCATGAGAACTCATCCGCTGTGTGCTCGCTGGCTAGATACTGTGGATTCAACGGCACTAGGATGATCTTGCCTCTCCGCATTTCAAGCCGCCGGAAAATCACGCTGTCATCAATGAACCGCGCTACCACGAAACATCCGCTATGCGCTTCGGTCGTGGGCTGCACGATCAAGATGTCTCCATCGCTGAACTTGGGCTCCATAGAATCGCCCTCCAACGATACTCCAAAGGCTTTCGGGTCGGAGCAGTCGGTCGGAACCCTGTTTTGCCACGACGTTGGAATCTCCTCGTAGCTTCCCGCGTCTCCGGCATGCGCCCATTCAATCACTGGGACCATCCGCTCCGCACTAGCCCTGCTTGGGGATTCCTCCCATGCACGATGCGTGGTTTTACTTACGCCGGATTTCTTAGGAGAGGTTGAGCTTTCTGCATTTTCGCCGGTCATGAGCCAGTTGGCATCCATGCCAAAAAACGCCGCAATCTTGATCGCGTTTTCAAAGGTCGGCGTGGTTTCATCCTTCAACCACCGCGTGACGGTGGACGCCTCGACACCACAGTGCCGCGCAAGCTCGCCCTTTATTCCAGAGCGCTTTTGATCCTCCAGGCACAGTTTCAGCCTTTCGGATATTTTTTGCTCAGATGCCAAAATATTCTTGATGTTTTTGCATGAATGCAAAATAGTCCCCGCGTTGCCCGCAACCGACACGCGCAACGCAACGCGAATCCCATATCACCCGCCGGACTAACGCAACAGGAAAATGACTTCCACCCCTCACCAATCCAAAGGCCGCCTTGTCCGATTCCCCGGATCGAGCATCGCAGCGAAGGATCTCGGCGTCTCCCGCGCTCACCTGCACCGCGTCCTAACCGGAGAGCGTGAATCGGCCAGCCTCACCTCCCGCTGGCGTGACTGGCTCAAGAGCCATCCGCAATTCGCCAAACTCCAACCCCGCGCCTGATCCCGCCCATGACCGACCTCACCACCGAGAAGATCCGCCTGGTTGCCCTGGCCATCGAGGCGCTGCGCCACAGCGGCCGCTTCGACTTCAACGCGGAGGTCTCCCGGCGCGAGTTCGAGAAAGTCTCCCATGAAATCGGCTGCCCGGTCTCCGCGCGGGACATCGCCCGCTTCGAGGATCGCGCCATCCGCAAAGCCCAGCTCGCTCTCCGCTCCCTCACCTCTCACCCCACAAACCAATGACCAAAACCAAAACCAAAACCAAAACCACCACCACCGCCGCAGACACCGTTACCCTGCGCAAGCTCCAAGCCCTCGCCGAGCAACTCGCCGCCGATGCCGCTTTGGCCCGCGCCATCTGCCGCCAGGCTGCCACTTATGAGATCAGCCCCGCTCGCGCCGCCGCCATGCTTCGCCAAGCAGGCATCGCCATCGTCTAACCAAATTCCCGCCATGAACATCCCCACCGAAATCTTCATCCTCGCCTCCGGCATGATTGGCGCATCCATCGGATTCCTCGGCAGCGCCCTGTGCTACAGCCGCGCCCGCCGCCGCATCCAACAGGACACCTGGGCCGCCGCTAACCGCTACTACTCCCGCCGCTACCAGCTCCCCGAATCCCGCATCTAATAAAACCATGTCTGCCAATCACATACCCCACCTCCTCACCCGCCTCATGACCGAGTCCGAGCTCGATACCCTCCGCGACGAGATGGCCGCCCGTTCCGTGGCCGCCGATAGCAAGGCCGCCTGCGATGCCTGGATCGATGCCCTGTCTCTTCTATTCAAGCACCGCGCCGCCAGCCTCGCCCGCCGCTCGAATCAAACCCCCTCCGCCCGCCGCAAGTCCCTCGGCTACCGCCCTGCCTTCTCTTCCCTGAACACTGAAAACTGAAAACTCGCAACTCTCCCGTATGAACACCGAAATCACCACCGAACTACACCCCGCCTGGGACAATGCCCGCAATCTCCTTGCAGGCATCAAGCAGGCACTCCGCATCTCCCTTGCAGGCCAAGTCCTGCTCGGCCAGGAACTCCACACCCTCAAAAAAGACCTTGGTTTCCGCCATGGCGGCGACCGGAAATCAAGTGGACAATCTGTCCACTTGATCGACCGCACCTGGTCCGAATGGGTCAAACAGGAACTCGGCGTCTCCTACAAAACCGCCGACCGCTGCATCGAAATGTTCGAAGCCGCCAAGGCCCGCGTCAAAAAGATCGGCGTCACCGGAGACCTTCCCGGCGGGTCCAAAAAGCTCGCCCTATTGTTTGATTCCCGCCCGTCCACCATGGCGGATGAAGACCGCGAGAAACTTCAATCCGTTATCGAGCGCCTCGTCTTCAGTGCCACCCAGGCCGAACTCCTCGAAGAACTCCGCCTGGTGAAAAAACACTCCAACATCGAAGGCGGCGACACCTCCGCCCACCGCAAGGACAAGCCGGACCTCACCGTCGAGCAGCTATCCTTCACCTTTCTCGTCCCGAGTTTCACGGACACCCGCAAACTGCTGCTCACGGCGGAGCTGCCCACCTACCTCGTCAACCTGCCGCTCGATTCCGATAACGACGACGAGCTCTCCCTCACCTCTCTCGAAACCCAGCACCGCATGATGCTCGACGAGATCCTCACCGCCAAGGCCAACAAAATCAAACACCTCAAATCCGGAAACCGTTGATCCATGAAAACCTCGCTGCGCCAGATCGACGATCACGCCACCTTCGCGGGCCTCTCCGCGGAGGCCCAGAAAACCGTGTTGGATCGCCTCGGTTGGGTGCAGCGAATCATGGCCGCCGGCCGCGGCGAGAAGGGCGCGCTCGTCCAACTCGCCGCCGCCTCCCTGCGGTGTGATGCCGGAAGCATCCACCGTTACCTCCGCTACTATAAAGATCGTGGCTGGCAGGGCCTCGTGGATGGCCGCGCCGCCGCCGGTGCCACCCGCGCCCTGCCCGCTGTGTTTCAGAACTACGTCCGTCAGCTCCACCTCCAAAACCAACGCTCCACCACCGGGCAGGAAGTCCATCGCCAGATAGTCGAGCGCTGGAGCACATGGAGGCGCACCGGAGATCCAGCCTTCGCCATTCCCGGCTATGACTCGCCACCCGCCGCCGAGCGCACCGGCTACCCTAAAGGATGGTCCGTCGATTCCATCTATCGCCTCCGCCCCGAGCAACAGGCCCTCTCCACCGTCCGGCAGGGTGCCAAGGCAGCCGCCGATTTCCTCCCCTCCGTGCTCAAGACCCGCTGTGGCATCCGCTTCGGCCAAGTCGTCTTCTTCGATGACCAGGACTACGACGTCAAGATCGTCGCCCCCGGCACCAGCATGAAGTCGCTGCGCCCGCAGGGTTTCAACTGCATCGATTATCTGTCAGGTTGTTTCCTCGGCCATCACATCCGCCTCCGCTGGTGGGACACCGCAGCAGAGCAATACCGCACCCTCACCCAGCAGGAATTCACTTGGTTCGTCATCGCCCACCTCCAGCGCTACGGCTACCGCTCGGACGATGGCACCACCCTGGTCTTCGAGCACGGCACCGCCACCGGATATAATAACCAAGACCTACTCA
The DNA here is from genome assembly GCA_947491475.1 of Akkermansiaceae bacterium. Lineage (GTDB taxonomy): Bacteria > Verrucomicrobiota > Verrucomicrobiia > Verrucomicrobiales > Akkermansiaceae > Luteolibacter. The sequence continues at coordinate 6,257 of CANLKN010000034.1, forward strand.
CCTTCTCGGATCACCATTCATTCGACGATGCCCTCGCCGCCGTTTCCTGCGGCAAGATCCACGTCAACCGCTCCGGCCTCTTTAACTCTCCCGCCTTCGCAGGCATGCTCTTCCGCCCGCAGTCCACTGGTAACTTCCGCTTCAAGGCCCCGCTGGAATCCATGTTCAATCTTGTGCGCAACCGCATGGCCGCCCTTCCAGGTGCCACCGGCCTCAATCGCGACATGAAGCCCGCCGAGCAATACGGGCAGGACCACTACATCGAGCAGCTCATGAAGATCCACGAGCGCCTCGATGAGCAACACCGCCAGTTGCTCGTCTATCCTCTCATGACGCCGCAGCAATTCGGCACCGCCGCCGCCGCCGTCTATCAGGCCATCAACTCCCGCACCGAGCACAACCTCCAAGGCTGGGAAGACTGCGGATTCGTCGCCCCGCAGATCCGCTTCACACCGGATGACCGCAGCCCGTGGATGAGCCAGGACGAGCTCGCCAAGCTCCCGGACGCCGCACGCTCCGCCGCCCTCGCCCTTTCCGAAATCCCCGGCCATGTCCGCAACCTCAAGCTCTCTCCCGCCCACGTCGCCGAGCACCACGCGCACGAACTCACCAAGCTCCCGGATCACACCATCCCGCTGCTCATCCCGCGCCAATGGGCACGCCGCGCCGTCGTCAAGTCGGACCGCACCATCTCTATCAGTGATCAACTGTTAGGCCCCGAGCCTTTCCAATACGTCTGCCGCTTCGAGACTCGCGACGGTGCCCATGTGCTCGCCACCGGCACCGAGTTGCTCTGCTATCTCAATCCCTTCAACCCGGACCGCCTCGCCATCTGCCGCCCGGATGGCTCATTCATCGGCACGCTCACTCGCCAAACCCGCGCCAGTTTCCTCGACCAGGCCGCCATCGTTTCCCAGCTCGAAGAACGCGCCAAGCTCAAGGCGGATCTCGACTCCGCCGTCCGCCCGCACCTCGCCGGACTCATCGGCGAGCGCCAAGCCATGCAGCGCCACAACGACCGCCTCGCCTCCGGCAAGCCCGTCACCCCGGAAGAAATCCACCAGGCCCGCCACGAATCCGGACTCAAAGCCGCCAGCACCCGCCGCCTTAACGACTGGGCCGACGAGATGCCGGAAGACATGCCCGCAGACCTCTTGCAAGACCCTTGCAGCGACGATGCACCGCACATCCCGGAGTCTCAAATCGCCGCCTGGCTCGAAGACTGATCTCCAACTCCACACCATGAGCAAAACTGCTAACAACACCGCCGTCATCGTCTCCGACGATTCCCGCCAAGCACCCGCAACCAAATCGGAAACCGCCCTGGCATCCAGCGCGCACTCCCGCATCAACATCCCGTTCAACCTCGACAACTGGAAGGATCTGCCGGACGAAACCACCGATCAGCTTGCATGGTTCCACCAGCACGCGCTGGAAGAGGGACTCAACTGGAAACAATGCGAGGCCGCCGTCGGCTATTCTAACACCACCATCTACCGCGCCCTCAAAGGCACCTATGAGGGAGATTGGAAAAAAGTCATATCCGGCATCAAGAGCTATCGCGCCATCGTCGCCGAGCGTTGCGCCATCAAGAACGCCCATTTCTGCGAGACCCGCATCACCAAGCTCGTCACCGGCGGCCTGAGTTATGCCATGGCGAACAACTCCATCGTCAAGATCACCGGCGAGAGCCGCATGGGCAAGACCGCCTCCGCCAAATGGTGGCGGGACCAGAACAACCACGGCCGCACCGTATTCATCACCGCCCCGGCCTATGGCGCGGCCCGCGCCCTGCTCAAGGAAATCTCCCTGGCCCTCGGCATCAACCGCAACACCGGCCTCACCAACATGCACGAGAGCATCCTGCGCGCTTTTAACGAAAACCGCATGCTCATCGTTGATGAGGCCCATCGCCTGCTGCCAAAGGATCTGCGCAGCGAGCCCGTCCTGCTGGAAATTCTCCGAGACATCCACGACCGCACCGGCTGCGGCCTCGCCCTGCTCACCACCCGCCGCTTCGACGAAGGTGTTAGAAAATCGGAATACCAATACGAGCAGATTCTCGGCCGCATCGGCATGCCAGTCCAACTCCCGCGCGAATTCACCTGGAGTGATATTTCCGCCATCGTCGAGCAATACCTCCCACGGGTGCCCTCGGATCTGCGCAAGGAACTCACCCACATTGCCAACTCCCCCGGCCGCCTCGGCATCCTCTGCGAAACCCTCAAGTTCGCCTCGCGAATCTCCTCAAAATCCCAGCGCTCCACCTCGGATGAAACCATCCGCACCGCCATCGCCACCCGTCGCCAGATGATGGGAGAACTCCAATACGCCAAAAAGTAACCCCATCACCATGACCAACCACCCATCCCTCACCGCCGGAGCCTCGCAATGCGATCTCATCCTCGCCGCCCTGGAACGCCGCGCCGGCCGATGGGTGGGCCTCCTTGATCTTCACCAGGCATCCGGCTCCATGGCCGTGCATTCCCGCATCGCGGACCTCCGCGCCAGGGGACTGGAGATCCAGCACCGCAACCAGCGAGTGGGCCGCATGATCCATTCCTCCTACCGCCTCCTCACCTCCGACGCCCAGCCCGAACTCTTCTAACTATGACCACTCCAAACGCCATCCTCGCCGACCTCTGCGCCGGTCAATCCACCGACGATTCCATCGCCGGCCGCCTCCGCATCCCGTGCCTGGTCATCGAGGCCATGCTCAAGCGCCATCAGGCCGACGGCCTCTGCGGCACCCGCGAGATTTCCGACGGCACCCTCACCGTCTGGCACCTCACCGACAAGGGACAGGACGCCGCCCGCCTGCTCAAGCGCAGCGGCCCCAAGATCCCCCGCCGCCGCGCTCTAACAACCTCCGCGTCATGAGCAAGGCCGCAGAAAAACTCCAAGCCCAAGCCGAGCGCCTGCGCCGCCAGCTCGCCGAGGCCGAGGCCGTCGTCGGGCAGCTCAAAAACAAGCTCGCCCGCACCGAGGCCAAACTCAACGGAGGCCCTGCTCCCTCCACCGGCCTCGATCTCCTCTGGAAAGCCGCCCGCCCCATCGCCCGCACCCGCAGCAGCAAGATCCGCTGCCGCACCGAGTGGCAGCGCATCCCTGCTCATGAGCGCCCCACCATCCAAACCATCCTCGACGCCCTCACCATCTGGAACCGTTGCGCCGAGTGGAAAAAGGACGGAGGCGCATTCATCCCAGGTCTCCACCGTTGGATCAAAGACCGCCAATGGGAAAACCTCCCCGAAGATGCCCGCCCGGACCCCGGCGCGCGCTACCGCAGCACCCCAAAACCGGCACCCGCCCAGGAACCAACCGAAGAGGACAAAGCCGCCCTCGCCGAGTTCCTCAAATTCCGCCCCAGCTCTCCACAACGCATCAACTCCTAACAATCCCACCAACATGAACAAAGCCGAAACTAAGACCACCAAGACCGAAATCCGTAGCCTCAAAAGCGCCCTCAACAAGCGCCAGAAGGACTCTGCAAAACAGATCGCAGCGCACCGCAAGACCATTCGCGCCAACGAACTGCAAATCACCACCATCGAGCGCGAAACCACCGCCTTCGTCAAATCCACCACTGATCGCCTCGCCATCCTCGAAGGCCGCCTCAATTCCTAACCTGTAGCGGCGGTCTGTGACCGTCGCACTTACCTAACATCAATATCATGTTTGACCACCTCACCACCGCCGTCCTCATCGCTCGCGGCCGTCAACTCAGAACCCTCATTGACGAGTCCGAATCCGAGCTCAAACACATCGAGGAAACCCTCCGCTCGCGTGCCCTGGCAATGCCTCACGAACCACTTGCCCAGGGCAACCGCGAAGGCCGTCGCGCCCGCCTCCGCGATACCGACGAGGAAGTAACCGTGCTATTCGAGAGCGACATCCTAAAAGCCAGCTTCGCCATCGATTCCCCTGTCGCCCACAGCCTGCTGCCGCTCCTCACCAAGGGACAGATCAGCAACCTCTTCCGCTGCAAAACCACCTACGAGCGCAGCGTCAAGGACGGTCATAAATTCCGCCTCCAATGCGCCGAACTCCTCGCACCGGACCTTGCCGCCCTTGTCATCGACAAGCTCAAGGACCGCGACCGCAACGGCATCGTGAAAAGCAAGTCCGTCATCGAGTGGAAAGCTGCCTGATTCCTCTCGGCCATGGCACCGGCGCGGCCGGCCACCGCACTCACTCATCACGCCGGTGCCTTCACGCCACAGCGCAGACACCGCCGGACTCCGGCACAAAAAATCATGGATAAACCACAAGACCCCGAGGCGGCGGAAAACGTCCAAACCACGAACGTCCCGGCGGTTGATCTGCCGCAACTTGTTGTGCTTCTTCCGTGTCCGTTCTGTGGCGCGAATGGAACATATCCCGAGGACATGGAACCCATCGGAGAACTCTACTGCCAGTGCTCCGATGACAAATGCAGGACGTTCGGGCCAAGTGGCAAAACGTGGCTGGAAGCGGGGCAAATGTGGAATCGCCGCACTCGGTGCGATCACTGCCGGGAAACTCCGCTATCCCCCACTGAGCGAGCGCACATGGAATCTCTTCTGCACAAACGCATAAGCCCATGGATCACTGCCCACCATCGACGTTGACTTCGGAAAACAGCCCGCTGGGCAGTGATTCCATGCGGCGTCTTGTTCTGCCGGGGGTGGAGCTGTATCTCGGGGATTGCCGCGAACTACTGGCCACTCTGAAGGCCGACGCTGTCATCACCGATCCACCATACGGAATCAAGCAAGACAAGGGCATGGGCGGCGGCGGCTACGACTCCACCGGACGCTACAAGCGCAAGCCTCGCCAATACGCGGGAGGATGGGACGATGAAGCACCCGATGCGGAACTGCTGCAAATGGTCATCGCCTCCGCGCCTGTGGCTGTCCTGTGGGGCGGAAACTACCTGCCATTGGAACGCGGAGGAAAGTGGCTTGTCTGGAATAAAGAGCAGGTGATGCCCACCTACTCCGATGCGGAACTCGCATGGACAAACGCCAGCGGAATCAGCGTGAAACTCTACACGCTCCACTGCAACAAAGCGCGGATAGAAATGGGACTGCATCCCACGCAAAAACCCGTGCAACTAATGGCCTGGTCAATGGATCAAGCGAAGGTGGGCGAAGGTGCAACCGTCCTTGATCCGTTCATGGGAAGCGGCTCGACCGCAATCGCCTGCCTCCGCACGGGGCGGAAATTCATCGGGGTGGAGCGCGACCCCTCACACTTCAAAACGGCGGGCGAGCGCATCCGCCAAGAACTCGCCCAAGGGGATCTCTTTCTTGGGCAGAACAGTGAATTAAACCCCTGAAAAGTCCCCATAACTATTTCCCCCCTATGAAAACCGTCGAAGAAGTCCTGTCCGCATTTGAGACCGCCTCCCTCAAGGCGGGTCTCGCCCGCAACACCCGCAAAACCTACGCGCCCATCATCGCGGAGTTTGTCGGCCTGCTCAAAGCCGGGAAAATCACCGGCGTCCAGGACTATCTCGACCACCTTTCTTCCGTCAAAAAGCTATCCTCCAACAGCGTCTGGCACGCGCTCAATCCGCTCAAGTTTCTCTATGAGAAGGTGATTGAAAAGGAGTTTGGTCAATTCGATCTCCCCAAGCGCAACCGCAGCAAGCCGATGCGCTCCGTCCTCTCCATGACGGACGTTCTCCGCATGCTGGAAATCATGCCGCGCGTCCCGCGCCTTCAAGCCGGAATCCTTGCCGGTGCAGGCCTCCGGATCGAGAGCGACATGCTCACGCTTCGACTCAAGGACATCCACCTTTCCGAGCGCGTGATCACTATTTATGAGGCCAAGGGAAACAAATCACGGGCCCTCAAAATGCCGGAGTTTCTGGTGCCGGATATTGAACTCCAAATCAGCGCCTGCCGCCGCCAATGGGAAAAGGACCGCATGCGTGGAATTATCTGCCCGCATCCAGAGCAATCACTCATGCGGAAACTCGGCAAGCGCACCTTCGGCAGCCTTCCTTGGTATTGGCTTTTCCCATCGCAAAAAGTCCACGGCACCGAGCGCTGGTATTCCAGCGACAAGCGCCTCGTTTCAGCCCTCCGCGAGGCCGCTGAAACCCTCAACATCACTCAGCGCGTCAATCCCCACGCCCTGCGCCACTCTTACGCCACCGGCCTCCTGCGCGATGGCGTCGATGTCCGTGTTATTCAGGAGCAAATGGGACACACCAGCCTGGAGACCACCGAGATCTATCTCCACACCGCTGGACTCAAAACCGTTGCTAGCCCGCTCGATACGGCCGCCCGCATCGTCCAATTCCAAAAACCCGCCTGACCCCATGGCCAAGATCAACCCAGAACAGCTCGCCAAATACCGCTTCGTCTGGGGCCGCGTCCGCAAGGCCCTGGTCGAGTTCGGCGATTTCAGCTCGGCCGATGCCGAGGCCGAGCGCAAGGCCATCCAGTGCGAGGCCATCAACTCGGACAAATCCAGCAAGGACTTCACCAACTCCGACCTCAACGATGTCCTGGACGCGTTCGGAAAGATCCTCGTTCTCTTCGACGGCCCCAGCGACAAGCCGACCAGAAACGCCGAAAACTACATTTGGAGCATCGAGCAGCTCGGCTTACCCGAATCCACCATCAACCACCTGGCCGAGGATGCCTACGGCCGCACTTCGGACTGGAGCGGCGATTGGCGCAAACTCTCCGAGCGCCGTCTTTGGTGCCTCCGCTGCACCTCCACCAGGCACGCCCGAACCCTGCGGAAACGCGATTCTGCATGACCTTTGCAACCCTCATGCAACCCTCATTCAGCCACACCCTCAAAATTCTCATTTGTCTGCAAACTCCCCCGATCTGGGCCAGTTCGTTCTCAGGTCCACCCATCAGCCCCGTTGGCTGCTAAATCCCCGATCTTCGGGCTAATTCGGCTTTTTTTGGCCTAGTTCGGGTTTCTCAGTTGCGCTGCCTGCTCTCAGCCTCCGCGTAGTGTAAAACCGCGGACAGGGAGGGATTCGAACCCTCGGTGACGTTTCCGCCACACACGCTTTCCAAGCGTGCTCATTAGACCACTCTGACACCTGTCCTCGTGCGAGGCGGCAAGCTAGGAACCGTGCGGGGGCTTGGCAATCCCTTTTTATTTCTATGGGATATCAGATGATTTGCCGTGTTTTCGGAATTTTGCGATTTGCGGATTGAATGCGGGTGGGGTGGGGTGAAGCATGCAGATGTGACCAACCATGGTGCTTTCCTTTTTCCATGATCTGATCAAACTCAAATGGCTCGTGATCATCGAGGCGCTCAAGCGGCGCGGCGGTATGCCGGTCAGTGAGCTGTGTGATGAAACCAAGGGCAGCTACATGACGGTGAAGACGCACTGCGACGAGTTGGTGGATGCCGGCTACCTGGTGCGCACGCGGCTCCCGCGCCGCGAGGTCGGACGACCGGAGATTTTCTACAGCCTCGCCGCCAAGGCCGATGAGTTGTTTCCCCAGGCCGGGATGGATTTCTCGCTGGAGTTGCTCGACGAGCTGCGGCAGATGCAGGGTGAAAGCGCACCTGACAGGCTGCTTTTCCAGTATTTCTCGAAACTCACCGCACGCTACGAAAAGCAGCTTGGCGAGCTGCCCACCGCAGCAGACAAGGCACGCAAATTCGCCGCGCTGCGCCAAAAACAAGGCTGTTTGTGCGTATGCGAGGAAGTTCCTGGAGAGCGGTTGCGCATGGTGGAATTCCACAATCCATTGCAGCGCGTCTTCGAGCGCCATCCGCGGGCTGCGGTGATGGAACAACGCATGATCGAGCAGGTGCTCGGCACCCGCGTGACACGCAGTGAGATTCCTGCCGGACGCGAGACAACCCCACGTGTGGTCTTCGAGCTTGCTTGAAGAGCTGAATGAAGTCCGCGCTCCGTTGGCTTACGCCAGGTCGAAGCGGTCGAGGTTCATGACTTTGGTCCAAGCGGCGGTGAAGTCCTGGAGGAACTTCTTTTCGCCGTCGGCGCAGGCATAGACTTCGGCGAGGGCGCGCAGGATGGAGTTGGAACCGAAGAGGAGATCGACGCGGGTGCCGGTCCACTTGAGTTCGCCAGTGGCGCGGTCGCGGCCTTCGAATTCTGCTTGGTCTTGTCCGACTGATTTCCACTCGGTGGCCATGTCGAGCAGGTTGACGAAGAAGTCGTTGGTGAGCGAACCGGGGCGGGTGGTGAATACGCCGTGTTTGCTGCCGCCGAAGTTGGCTTCGAGCACGCGCAGGCCGCCGATGAGGGCGGTCATTTCCGGGGCTGTGAGAGTGAGAAGTTGTGCTTTGTCGATGAGCAATGCCTCGGCGGGAATGCTGTAGCGGCCTTTGAGGTAGTTGCGGAAGCCGTCTGCGATGGGTTCGAGGACGGAGAAGGATTCGACATCGGTTTGTTCCTGTGAGGCGTCGGTGCGGCCGGGGGTGAAGGGGAAGCTGACCGTGTGACCGGCGTTCTTCGCGGCTTGTTCGATGGCCGCGCAGCCGGCGAGCACGATGAGGTCGGCGAGGGAGATTTTTTTGCCGCCGGTGGCGGAACCGTTGAACTCGGCCTGGATGCCTTCCAAGGTGGAAATCACTTTGGCGAGTTGGGCCGGGTTGTTGACCGCCCAGAATTTTTGCGGGGCGAGACGGATGCGCGCGCCGTTGACGCCGCCGCGTTTGTCGGAGCCGCGGAAGGTGGAGGCGGAGGACCATGCGGTATAGACGAGTTCGGAAACAGTCAGGCCGGAGGCGAGGACTTTTGACTTCAGCGTGGCGAGGTCGGATGCATCGATGAGTGCGTGATTGACGGCGGGAACCGGGTCTTGCCAGATGAGTTCTTCGGCGGGGACTTCGGGCCCGAGGTAGCGGGTTTTCGGGCCCATGTCGCGGTGGGTGAGCTTGAACCAGGCGCGGGCGAACGCGTCATCAAACTCCGCGGGGTTTGCGAGGAAACGGCGCGAGATTTTCTCGTAAGCGGGATCATAGCGCAACGAGAGGTCGGTGGTGAGCATCGTCGGGCGCTGCTTTTTGGCCGGATCGAAGGCGTGGGGGATGTCTTCGGGAGCGTTTTTGGCAACCCATTGGTGGGCGCCGGCCGGGCTCTTGGTGAGTTCCCATTCGTATTTGAAGAGGTTTTCGAGGTAGGAGTTCGACCACTTGTTAGGAGTCTGTGTCCAAGTGACTTCGAGTCCACTGGTGATGGCGTCCGCGCCCTTGCCGGTGCCGAAGCGGCTCTTCCAACCAAAGCCCTGTTCTTCAAGCGGAGCGGCTTCGGGATCCGGGCCGACGTGGGTGGCCGGGCCTGCGCCGTGGGTTTTGCCGATGGTGTGACCGCCGGCGATGAGGGCGACGGTTTCCTCGTCGTTCATGGCCATGCGCGCGAAGGTTTCGCGGATGTCCCTGGCGGCGGCGATGGGATCGGGGTTGCCGTCGGGACCTTCGGGGTTGACGTAGATGAGGCCCATCTGCACGGCGGCGAGCGGGTTTTCGAGATCGCGGTCGTGAATCTTGCCGTCGGCGGTGTCGTCGGCGACCACCACGCCTTCACCCTCGACTCCCTTGGAGCCCTTGTGATAGCGCACGTCGCCACCGAGCCATGTGGTTTCCCGGCCCCAGTAAACATCCTGGTCGGGTTCCCAGACGTCCTCGCGGCCACCGGCGAAGCCGAAGGTTTTGAAGCCGGTGGTTTCCAGCGCGACATTTCCTGCGAGGATGATCAGATCGGCCCAGGAAATTTTGCGGCCGTATTTTTGTTTGATGGGCCAGAGCAGGCGGCGGGCTTTGTCGAGGCTGACGTTGTCCGGCCATGAGTTGAGCGGGGCGAAGCGTTGCTGGCCGCGACCACCGCCGCCGCGGCCGTCGCCGGTGCGGTAGGTGCCCGCGCTGTGCCATGCCATGCGGATGAACAGACCGGCGTAGGTTCCGAAGTCGGCAGGCCACCAGTCCTGCGAGTCGGTCATGATCGCGGCGAGGTCTTTTTTCAGCGCGTCATAGTCGAGGGATTTGAATTCCGCGGCGTAGTCGAAATCCGGCTCCATGGGATTGGATTTCGTGGAGTGCTGGGAGAGGAGTTCGATTTTGAGGCGGTTGGGCCACCAATCGCTGATGGTAGTGCCGGTGACGCTCGCTCCGTGGTTGAAGGGGCATTTGGATTCGCTGGACATGATGGGGATGGATTGGTGGTTGGGTGCGCGCAAGATGGCGCGGAGTCTGCGATGTGCAAGAGCTATGAATAAGGGCATGGCGGAAGCAATCCGCCGCTACGGGTCAGGCGAGGTTTTCGCGCACGCGGCCGAGGACTTCCTCGTAGGCTTCCATCACGTTGCCGAGATCGCGGCGGAAGCGGTCCTTGTCCATTTTCTCGCCGGTCTTGAGGTCCCACAGGCGGCAGCCGTCGGGGCTGATTTCATCGGCGAGCACGATCACCGAGGGGTCGCAGGCGAGGCGGCCGAACTCGAGCTTGAAGTCCACCAGCTTGAGTCCGCACTTGGCGAAGAAAGCGGATAGTATTTCGTTCACCTTGAAGGCGGACTTGCGCAGGTGGGCGAGCTCCCCGGGGGTGGCTAGGTTCATCTCGCGGATGTAGTCGTCATTGATGAGCGGGTCGCCGAGGGCGTCGCTCTTGTAGGAAAACTCGATGACCGGTTGGGTGAAAACGTGGCCTTCCTCGATGCCGGTGCGCTTGGAAAAGCTGCCAGCGGCGAGATTGCGCACGATCACCTCGACCATCAGGATTTCCACTTTTTTGACCTCGACATTGGTTTCATCGATCTGGCGGACGAAGTGGGTGGGGATGCCTTCCTTTTCGAGCATGCCGTAGATGAGGGTGCTGATCGCGTTGTTGAGGCGGCCCTTGTTTTCGAACTGCGCCTTTTTCTTGCCGTCGAAGGCGGTGGCTTCGTCCTTGAACTCCATGCGGAGCGTATCCGGATTGTCGGTGGCCCACATGCGTTTCGCCTTGCCCTCGTAAAGTGGAGTCATGGCCACTTAGTAGAAGCAGCGCCGATTGCGGTCAAGCGCGCCACGGCAACATTGTAAGAATTTTTACCGGAGGGAACGTCAGAGAAGGTGTTTGGCAGCACCCGGACAGATCATCGGTAGCAGGATTCCAACTGCCGGAATGATCACGCCCAATCCTCCACCACCAGACCCGGCACACGGCGGAACTCCCGGGTGTTGTGGGTGATCAGGGTGGCATCCAAGGCGAGAGCCTGTGCGGCAATGAGCAGATCAAGTGGACCGATGGATTTGCCGGTCTTTTCCAATACGGCGCGGATCAGGCCATAGTGATGCACGCAGTCCACCGGATCGAAAGCGAAGTGCTCGAACGGTAGAAGTGCCTGCTGCAGCGCCGCACGCTTTTGCTCGTAGCGTCCACCGGCGTGCAATCCGAATTCAAGCTCTGCCAAGCTGATGGCGCAAAGACCGATCCGTTGTCCTGCACGGGTTTCCTTGCGGCAGCGTTCACGAATCCGCTTGGCAGCAGCAGCGACGCTCTTTTCCCGCACGGTTCGGGGATGGACCAAGGCCGTGCCGCGCAGCAGCAGGATGAAGGTGTCCGTGTCCAGCAACCGGATCATGAAAGACCGGCGTTGAAGTCTCTGACCTGCGGTGTGCTGCGGTCACGCTGTTCCACGGCTTCAAAGAACTCCTCGCCGAGACTGCGGCAGCCTTGCTCGAACGCATCCCATGGATCGCCCTCGCTGATCAGAATGCCGCCAGGCACGCGAGTGATCCGCACCTCTTTGCCGGATACCCGGAACTCTTTCGGCAGACGAATCGCCTGGCTGCGGCCACTGGCGAAAACTTTGGCAGTGGTAGTCATCAAAAGGTAGGTATCATCAGGGAGAGTTGGTGTCAAGCGGGTGAATCACCCGGTGACTTCCTCAACCGCAGCGCGAGCGGGCATGGCGCCCGGCCATCGCCCAGGCGACCTCGGGCACCAGATCGCGCCAGCTTTGCTCGCCGGCGAGGATCATCCGGCGGACATCGCGGCCGGTGTAGGCCAGCAGGGATTCTCCGCCGCAGTCGATTCCGCGGATGCGGCTGCTTTCGACAAAGTGCTGATAGAGATGGCGGCAGTTTTCCGGCGCGAGGAAGCTGTCGGCAGTGACGAGTTCGCCGGTCTTGCGGTTTTTCCAGGGGAAAACATAGAGCGTGACGCCTTCCTTGAAGAGCCGGCCGAAGGATTCGAGCAGGCCGCCGGCGAGGTTTTCCGACCACTTGGCTTTGAAGAGTTCGTTGAGCAGGCCGATGCTCAACACGATGCCGACGGGCTTGGTGGTGCAGCGGTTGAGGAAGGCGGCGATGCGGTGGAATTCGGCGCAGCGCGAAACCAGCACGGTTTTGCCGAGCGACTGCAGCGCGTCCGCGCGGTCGATGAAGTCCACGGGATCGATGCCGGGGCCGCGCAGCAGGTTGTGCATCGAGATTTCGCAGAGCTCGATGGCCTCGGCGCGTTCGCTCTCGGCGAGGGAGCCGGAAAACGCGGCCTGCGCCTGCTCAAGCATGGCGAGATGCAGGTTCATCACCGGATCAAAACTGCCGCGTAGCAAAAGCACCGGATGGCGGTAGATGGCCTCGGCGGGTTGCACGACTTCGCCGGTGGGCAGGAACATGGTGGCATCGGTGAGACCGTTCTCCACCAGTTGCAGCGCGCACAGGCGGTTGTCGAAAGTTTCATAACCATGGCCGCTGAACTTGAGCAGATCCACCTCCACCCGGCCGGGCGCGAGGTTTTCCACCAAGGCTGAGACGAATTCCCGCAGATGGCTGCGGTGGCGGAAGGCGGAGTGGATGAGGTTCACGCCGATGATGCCCAGCGCCTCCATCTGGTCGATGGCGCGGGTGTCAAGCAGCCGGACATGGAGCGTGATGTCGGACGGTGGATCACCGGGTTTTTTCTGGAAGCGGATGCCGAGCCAGCCGTGGCACTCGCCGTTGTCCTGATAGCCGCGGGCACGCACGGTGTTGCAGAACGAGAAAAAGGTCGTCTCCGCGCCGCGTTTCGGGCCGAGGCGTTCCAGCAGGATGGCATACTCGTGACCGAGCATCGCCTCAAGGCGCGCGGCGGAGACATATCTTTGGGCGCGGCCATAGATGGCATCGCTCATGGTCATGTCGTAGGCGGAGATCGTCTTGGCCACGAGGCCGGCGGCGCCAGAGACGCGAAAGAACCAATTGCCGGTTTCCTGCCCCGCTCCGATCTCGGCAAAAGTGCCATAGACCTGAGGATCAAGGTTTAACTCCAGCGCTTTATCATATGTGGTCGGTGTCACGGTCATTCATCGGTATCCAGCACCCATCCCTCGGCGAGCATCTCGGTGATGATTACCTGGTTGTGGGAGGCTGCGTTGGGTGGAAATTTCAGGAGAACGGTCAAAGCGGACTGATTCATGTCCGGAGATAACCGCAGGCTGAGATCGAGGGGCGAGCCCCGCTCTACATAGCCATAGATGGCATGCTCGCCATCGGGTGAGAGGAGCTGGTATGATTGCCACTTGCGGTCGTCGGTAAAAGCAAAGTTGTAATATTCGATCGCGCTGAGCACGACGCGGAAGATGATGGCTTGTTCAGGTTTCTTCGCAAGAAACTCCTGCCATGGCATATCCGACCATCCGGCCCAGCTCTCCCAATCGATCTTCAAACCCTCTACCGTGTGTAAAAAATCCAGCTGCTTTTCCAACATGTCGTCCGTTTGGACAAGCACCGACAGCGCGGCCCCCTGACGGGCGACATCGAGCCGGGTATTAAAGGCCACCATGCCGGGAGCTTCGATTTTTCCGTCTGGAAAGCGACTCTTGATCCGCGGGCCGGCAGTCTCCGGATTACGGACTAGCGGCAGCAATGCATCGCTTGTTTCAGCGGTGAGAAACGCCTTGGCCAGCGGCTCCGCCGCGGTGAGAAAATCCGCGTCTGAAAGTTGCACACTGGCGGGAACCGTCTCCACAACCGGCGGCGGCAGGCTGGTGGAAGGCTCCGTGACAGCCGACGGCGGGCCGCCAACCATGGTCTTGATCACTCCGGCGACGATCAGCGCGAAAACCGTGCTGCCAATGACGAGCATCCAGATCATTTGGCGGGATTCCCGCCTGCCTCCGGCGGATGATCTTCGATGCGACCACTGGTCCTCGGTATCCTGCTCGGGACGGCTGCGGCGGCGCCTGCGCTTTTTCACCACTGCTGATGGACCGGCAGCCAGTGGCACAACCAGATCGGGCAGCGGATCACCCGGCAGCGGGATTTTCAGCAACCTGCGGCAACCCGGGCAAACCACTCCCCGCCCGTCGTGCTCACGCGGAGCACGAAACACAAACCGGCAATCCGGGCAAACGAATCCGGTCCATCGGCGGGCGCTCTCCATCGGTTCGGTCACGCCCCACCCTTGCGCGCTGGGGCTGCCGTCTGCAAGCACTTGATAGGTGGAATGATCGCCGCGCTTGAAACTCCGGCCATTTCCGTAGATGAAACGCCGCGCCATGCCTTGCGACTTCGACACTCCACTCCCGCGCCGCGGCACCGGCTGCATCAAATACGACCGCCGTCCCGAGCTCGACCCCTTCTGGGTGGCGGACATGGATTTCCAATCAGCCCCCGCAATCCTCGATGCGCTACACCGTCGCGTTGACCACGGGATTTTCGGCTACGCCCAGGCCCACGAGGGACTCAACGATGCCATTCTCGCCTATCTGCGCGAGCGCCAAGGAGCGGTGGTGCCGCTGGATCACATCCTACACCTCGGCGGGCTGGTGCCGGCGCTTTCGCTGGCAGCGCGTGCTTTTTGCAAACCCGGCGATGCGGTGATGACTTGCACGCCGGTCTATCCGCCGTTTCTAAACGTCCATCACGATGCGCGGGCCAAGCTCATCACAGTGGATCATGTTTTCGATGATGGCAGCTGGCGCTTCGATTGGCAGGCGATGGAAAATGCCGTCACTCCGGAAACGCGGGTGTTTTTGTTGTGCAATCCGCAGAACCCGCTGGGCAGGGTTTTTTCCAGCGAGGAAATTGAAAAACTCGCCGGATTCTGCGAAGCCCACAACCTGGTGCTGGTGTCCGATGAGATCCACTGCGACCTGATATTCGATGAAGAGGCGACCCCGCATTTTTCGGCGCTCAAGCTGCCGGAGCGCTACGCCGCCCGCACAATCACGCTGCTCTCGCCCAGCAAGACATGGAACATCGCCGGGCTTGGTTATGCCTATGCGGTGATCGCGGACGACTCGCTGCGCCGCCAGTTCAGTGCCGCCCGCGGCCATACGCTCGCCGAAATCAACGCGCTCTCCTACTACGCCGCCGAGGCCGCCTACCGCCATGGCGAACCCTGGCGCCGCGAGCTGATGATTTATCTGCGGCAAAACCGTGATATCCTCGTGGAATTCATCCAAACCCGCTGTCCCGGGCTTTCTGTTAGAACGGGCGAGGCCACCTATCTGGCATGGATCGACGCATCCGCCACCGCCATCGATAATCCGGCGCTGCATTTCGAGAAAAACGCCGGCTTGTTTCTTTCAGACGGCGCGTATTTCAACTGGCCGCGGTTCGTCCGCTTCAATTTCGGCTGCCCACGCTCAAGGATGCTCGAGGGCTTGGAAAAGATCGCCGCCGCATTGTGAGACCGGCCAAGAAAACCGTTTGTCAAAACGAGTGGATCTGATTCACTGTCGGCCATCATGAAACTTGCTTGCGCTGATTTCACCTTCCCGCTGCTACCTCACGACAAGTCGCTCGATCTGATCGCCTCGATAGACCTCGACGGAGTGGACATCGGTTTGTTCGAAAAACGCACGCACTTGTGGCCGTCCAAAGAGTTTCGCGACGTTCGCAAGAACGCTCGCGCTTTGCGCAGCAAACTTGACGGCCGTGGCCTGGCCTGCGCCGATATTTTCCTCCAGTGCGACCCGGATTTCACGCCTTTCGCGCTTAACCACCCGGAAAAAACTCGCCGCCGCAAGGCATCCGACTGGTTTCGCAAGGCGGTGGAATACGCCTGCGAGGCCGGTTCCAAACACGTCACTGGGCTGCCCGGCGTGGAATTCAGAGAGGTAGAAAGCCCGCGCGATTCCTTTGCCCGGGCCGCAGAAGAACTCGCATGGCGGGTGGAGGAAGCACGAACCGCAGGCATCACGTTTTCCATCGAAGCTCACATCGGCTCGATCGTTCCCACACCGGAAAAGGCGCTCAAGCTGATCGCCGCGGTGCCCGGACTCACGCTCACGCTCGATTACACGCACTTCACCCGCATGGGCATGACGGACTCGCGGATCGAACCGCTGTGCGCGCATGCCAGCCATTTCCACATCCGCGGCGGCCGCAAGGGAAGGCTTCAGGCCCCACTCAAGGAAAACGCCATTGACTACGCCCGCGTTGTCCGGATTTTGAAAAAAAACGGCTACGCCGGCTGGCTTGGAATTGAGTATGTCTGGATCGACTGGGAGCACTGCAACGAGTGTGACAACATTTCCGAAACCATCCTCTTCCGCGACCTGCTGCGGCGCTGAGAGTCACGGCGGGTATCTCTTCCGTAGTTGTGACTATCCTGCCTCCCACCCTGCGCTCTTGCGCATCGCGTGAATCCGCCATTTGATCTCCCGCATGCCCACTGTCGCCATCGTCGGACGCCCTAATGTAGGAAAATCCGCACTCTTCAACCGCCTCGCAGGCCGGAAAATCGCCATCGTGCACGACCAACCGGGCGTCACCCGTGACCGGATTGCCGCACCCTCGAAAGCCACGCAGGTCGCCTGCACACTCGTTGATACCGGCGGCATCGGCGGAAATATCGACGACGGCTTCGACGCCCAGGTCACCATCGAGGCGGACATCGCCATGGAAACCGCCGACCTGATCCTGTTCGTGGTGGATGCCCATGACGGCCTGACTGCCACTGATCAGGCGCTCGCCCAGAAACTCCGCAAGGCCAAGCCGCCGGTGCTGCTGGTCCTCAACAAGGTGGACGACCCGAAACATGAGTCCGCTTTCTCGGATTTCGCACGCCTCGGTTTCAAATCCAGCGTCTTCGTCTCCGCCGAGCACGGACGTAACTTCGGCCGGCTCTGCGATGAGATCGACAACGTCATCGCCCCGCTCGCATCGGAAATCGAGGCCGTCGCCGAAGTCGCCGAAACCATCGGCATCAAGCTGGCCATCGTCGGCAAGCCCAACGCAGGCAAGTCCTCGCTGGTCAACGCCATCCTCAAGGACGAGCGCACCATCGTCTCCGAAATAGCCGGCACCACCCGCGATGCGGTCGATCTCCCCTACTCGTTCCAAGGAGAGAACTTCACTCTCATCGACACCGCCGGCCTGCGCCCGCGGGCCAAGCGCGACAACTCGGTGGAGGTCTTCTCCGCCATGCGCACCGAGAAGGCGATCCGACGCTCGGATCTCTGCGTGCTCGTCATCGACCTGGCAGCCGGCATCACATCGATGGACCGCAAGATCGCCCAAACCATCCTGGAGGAGAAAAAACCCTGCCTCATCGTGTTGAACAAATTCGACCTCTATCACCCGGGAGCCAACCGCACCGCGCGTCTTGAAGAAGCGACCGAACACGTCCGCAAGGAATTGTTTTTCCTCCACTACGCACCCTTTGTCGCCTGCTCGGCCAAGACCGGCGGTTCGGTCGATCACGTGCTCAAGGAAGCGCTGAAAATCCGCAAGGGCGCGCAAAACATCCCGGGCACCGGCCAACTCAACCGCATCCTGCAAACCGCCTTTGAGGACACACCGCCGCCGATCGACGGCCGCCTCAAGAAGCGCCTCAAGCTTTACTACGCCACCGCCGCCACGAACGAGAAATACAGCGTCATCCCAGTGCCCACCATCGTGCTTTTCGTCAACGACAAGCGCCTGATGGCCACCAGTTACGAATCATACCTCACAAACCGCTACCGCGCCGCCCACCCCGCGCCGGGCATCCCGATCGTCTTCTCCGTCCGCTCCCGCTCACGCCGCGAATGGGAGCCTTTTAAGAAACCACAGGGACATTGACTTAATTTCCCATGTCCGAGCCGGATCTGTTTTCATTAGCCGAGTCGAAATCTCCGGAGACCCGCATCCGCGAGCTGCGCAAGACGATCCGTCATCACGACGATCTCTATTATAATAAGGCCACACCGGAAATCTCCGACGCGGAATACGACAAGCTGTTCCGCGAACTCGAAGAGCTCGAAAAAAAACATCCCGAACTCCACGACCCCAACTCCCCCACCCTTCGCGTCGGCGGCTCTCCGCTCAAGGAGTTCCAACAGGTCCGCCATCTCGTCCCGATGCTCAGCATCGATGATGTCTTCGAACTCAAGGACGCGCCGGAACCGGCCGCCGAGCTCATCGCCTTCTATCAGCGCCTGCGCAAGAACCTCGGCCGCGACGACATCACCGTCACCGTCGAACCCAAAATCGACGGCGTCGCTGTTTCCCTGCTCTACCGCGACGGAAAACTCGAACGCGCCGCCACCCGCGGCGACGGCACCACCGGCGACGACATCACCCAGAACGTCCGCACCATCCGCTGCATTCCGCTGGATCTGAAAGTAGCTGGAGCCTCCGGCTCCAGCACTCCGGCGTTTGACCTCGAAACTTTCCTTCCTTATCTACCGCCCCATGAACAGTATCAATCAAACACAACTGCTCGCGGATCATCTTCGGGCAGCCCGGAGGAGAGCCTCCGAAAAAGGCTCGAAAATGACCTCGCAGCAAGTCATGGACACGATCTTCAGGAACGGCTCCGACAGGAAACCCAATCCATTCTTGACTGGGGAACTGAGACTGGTCGGATCCTCTCGCCAGACGAATTCTTTGACGTCGTCAAAGATTGGAGGGAACTAGGCGGACAATCCGAACACACGGTTTTTCACATCGAAAAGCTGGCAAGGGTCATCAAATTCACTCTTCCACCCAATTTCGGGGCTCAAGGAAGCATCGATTATCTCAAGAACATCGGAGCTTCCAACCGCCTCTTCGGCGATGACATTCGTTTTCACGGCATCCTAAATACAGACAAAGGCCCGGCCTATGTCATTTCCCAACCATACGTCGAGGGTTCTGAACCAGAACCCTCGGAAGTCGCCGCTTGGTTCGAGACCAACGGCTACCAATCCACCGGTCACAACCGGTGGAGACATCCGGAAACCGGCACCGAAATCGCCGACGCTCACGTCGGCAACCTCATCAAAACCGATGATGGCGAACTCATCCCCATCGACCTCCAGGTTCTCAATGAGGGTGATCTTCCATCCACCATCTACAATCCACCATCCACGATCCCCAATCTCCTCGAAATCCGCGGCGAGATCTTCATGCCGAACGCAGCCTTCGCCGCGATGAATGCCGAACGCGACGAGGAGGGCCTGCCAACTTTTGCCAACCCGCGCAACGCCACTGCCGGCACGCTCAAGCAGCTCGATCCGAAAATCGTTGCCAAGCGCCCGCTCGCCTTCCTCGCCCACGGCCTCGGCGCCTATGAGGGGGAGCCGCTCGAAACCGAGCACGATTTCCATGCGCTATTAGACGGACTCGGCATCCCGCGCAACCAACCGGTCATTGATGCCCGCAATCTCGATGAAGTGCTCGAAGCCGTCGCGCACATCAACCAGCACCGCCACGACCTCGACTACGGCACCGACGGAGCGGTCATCAAAGTCCTCGACCGCGCCGAGCGTGAGCAACTCGGTTTCACCTCGCGCGCGCCGCGCTGGGCCGCCGCCTACAAGTTCCTGCCCGAGCAGAAGGAAACCATGCTCGAAAACATCACCATCCAGGTCGGCCGCACCGGGGTGCTCACGCCGGTGGCCGAACTCACGCCGGTGCTTATTTCCGGCTCCACCGTTTCCCGCGCCACGCTGCACAATCAGGACGAGATCGACCGCAAACAAATCCACATCGGTGCGAAGGTGCTCATCGAAAAAGCCGGTGAAATCATTCCCGCAGTGGTTAAGGTGACGCAGCCCGTTTCCGGCGCGGAAACCTTTTCCATCTTCGGGCACGTCGGCGGCAAATGCCCGTCCTGCGACGGCCCGATCTCGCAGGAAGAAGGCTTCGTCGCCTGGCGCTGCACCAATTTCCAATGCCCGGCCCAGGCGGTCACGCGCATCGCCCACTTCGCCTCGCGCAAAGTGCTCGACATCGATGGCCTTGGCGAAACCGTGGCCGAGGCGCTGGTCCGCCACGGCCATTGCAAAACCCCGCTCGACCTCTTCGACCTGACCGAAGAAACGCTGGCAAACCTCAACCTCGGCACCGACGAGGCCCCGCGCCGTTTCGGCGAGAAGAACGCCACCAAGGTGCTCGCCGCATTGGAAGATGCGAAATCCAAACCTCTCCAACGCTGGCTCTTCGCCATGGGCATCCGCCATCTCGGCGAGTCCGCGTCCAAGGAACTTGCGCGCCTTCACCACAACCTAACAGAAATCGCCGGATCTCCCATCCTCGCCGAACTCCTCAAGGACACGCGTGCCGACGCAAAAAAGAAAAACGAACTCCTGGCATCCTACTTCATCACCGGCGACGTCGGCCCCGCAGTGGCGGAAACCGTCACCGCATTCTTCTCCTCGGGAGCCGGAAAACACGTGCTCACCCGCCTCGCTTCTCTCGGCATCGATCCTCAATCTCCGATCTCCAATCTCCAATCTCCCACCATTGGCCCCCTCGCCGGAAAAACCTTCGTCATCACCGGCACCTTGAGCACCGACCGCGACGCCATCAAAGAGCTGATTGAAAGCCTGAGCGGCAAGGTCAGTGGCTCGGTATCGGCGAAGACGAGTTATGTTCTCGCTGGCGAAGGCGGCGGCTCCAAGCGCGACAAAGCCGAAAAACTTGGCGTGCCGGTCATTGATGAGGAGGAACTGCGACGGATGATGGGCGGAGGTTGATTAACCAAAAAACAGCCCGAACAGGAGATAAGCCGCCGGAGCAAGCAACACACCGGATAGGACATGGATGAAATCGACCCGATAGCGTGTTCGTTTCCAAGCGGTGGCAATGGATACGGCGGTGATGATCAATCCGAGCACCCCAATTCCAATGCCTGCCAATTGAATGAGATTCGGCACGAAGTATGCCGAAAACGCGCTGCCTCCTTCAAGATCGAGGTCCATTGTCGCGAAATGTCTCCATGTCAGAATGGCCGTCACGGAAAGTGACGCGGAGGCCGCGGAAACCGCAAATCCGATCAAACCGCCGACATTGATTCCGGCCTGGGTATTTGTTCCCGATACTGTCACTTCATGGGATTGATGCAGCTTCAGCTTGAATGCGCAATACCTGAGGAGTTTCCACGCAAACGAGGCTCACCGTCCCAGCAAGCGCAGCATCCTTTCGGCCCGCTGGTGGACGTGGTCGGCGGGCGCGCCTTCAACTGGGGTGCCGGGAATTTCCGCACGCTGGATGAAACCAGTGATTTTCATGCAGAGATTTGCCAGCCGCTCGCGCACCATGGGCCAGCCGAGTTTGGCTTCGGCGGAGAGTTGCTTGAAATGCTCGGGGGACACCTCCGCCAGCGAGCCGGCGCTGCCGATCTTCATCGAGAGCGAGCGGGAAAGTTCCGGCCAGGCCAGCGTGCAGACTTGATCGTAGAGCGGTGCCATGCGCCGCGTGCCGTTGGCGTAGAGGAATGAGAAATTCTTCGCGTGGGCATCCGCATTGCCGATGATCGCCGCGAAGCTCACGGCATCCAGAAAACCAAGGATGTCGAGCACGGGAGCCGACGACCATTCGCGGATCAAGGCGAAGCAATCCCGCAGCGACGGGCCGCCTTCCTGCTGGTATTTGCGGGTGGGTGGCAGGCCCATGGCCTGGCAGAAGTCCTCCTGGTGGAGACGCCGCGCTCCGCCTTCATCGGTTGGCTGGCGGTCGTAGCGTTTCACGATGAGGCAGGGGGTCTGGCCGATCACGCAGGCCCGCGCCTCCGCAGCGGGGAGACCGACGTTTCGCGCCAGCGCCAGACACCAGCTTTCGTTGGCGACCAATCCGGGAAATCTGGCGGGTTCGGGCTTGAGAATGTGCGAGCTGGGAGAATCGCCGAGCGGCAGGGCGATGCGCTGTTCATCCCCCTCCGCCGCCACGACGACCGGAAGTTTGCTTTGCGCACCTGCGAGCGACAGCCGCAAACCCTCTTCGCCGACCATCAAAGGTCGTCGTGGCAGTTCGCGGATGATGGCCGCCAGTTCATCCGGCTCCAGCCAGCGGAGGCCATGGCTGGTGGGTGGCGCTTGGTTTTCCGGCAGCAGGGACACCGCGCCCGCACACTCGCCGCCGATCCTTTCGAGCATGGCGAAATCGTTGCCGCTGCTGATCCCGAGAATCGCTGCGATGCGTTCGCGGGGTTCCGCCTCCGGCAGCAGGCCACCGAAAAACCCGCGGACCACCCGCCCGGAGAACTCATCGCCGCGCAGAGGCAACTGCCGGGAAAGCGGATAGGCAAATGCACTCGCCAGCCAGCCGGCCTCATAGGTGAAAACGGGCTCGTCGGCATCGCCGAGCATGCCAACCCGCTCGCCATTGAGATAAACTGCAAGACGTTTCATGAGTCGTGCATTTCGAGCCGTAATCCGAGGTTGCGGGCGATTTCCAGCGCCTTGCCCATCTGGCAGGTCGGTTTGCCCTTTTCCAAGTCGATGATGAACCGCAGGCCGGTGCCGGCCGTAAGAGCCAGCTCCTTCTGGGTCACTTTGAAGCGTTTGCGGGCACTCCTGATCGCCTTGCCGAATGAAATCGAGTCAGTGATGTTCATGGTTACCGATCGGGAATTTTAAAGGCTTATTTACCAGAGGCAAGCCACAATATTACCGATGTGGAACATTTTTTCAAACCAAAGCAAATACACCGGGTTCAAGCCCGCAACGACACTGCGCATATGACCGCTTGCGTTGCGGTGGATCACCGTGCTTCTGAAAACCCGTCATCCTGAATTCCGAAATGATCACCACGAAACCCACTAAAAAGCACGAAAGGTTAACTACTTGAAGGCAACCACATCCACACCTGAAAAGTGAGAGCGGTTAGGCTTCCATTTCTTTGATTTTCGTGAAATTTCGTGTCATTCGTGGTTTCAATTTTCCTTTCCGGGATCAGGCATGGCGGGTGGTGAAGAAGAGTTCCATGCGATGGTTGAGGTCGTCGTAGAAGCGTTTTTTGATATTCTCAAGGGCGGCGCGCTTGTCGGATTCGTGATGGCCGATGTGGCCCTCTTCCATGCGCATTTTTTCAGCAAATGAACGTTCCATTTCGATAAGCGAATCGAGGAATTCACGGGCCGCGCGGGTGTGTTCGACGCCATCGACGAGAGCGTGTTCGAGGCGCGGGTTGCGGGTGACGGCGATGAGATTGCCGTTGGTGAGTTGCTCCATGTAGCGTCCGCGGGTTTGGCGGAAGGCGAGGTGTTCGGAATCGAAGGTCAATTCATCGCGATCGACGAGGGTGTCGTAAGGGCCGGGTTTGGTGAAAAATTTGACGATCAGGGGGATGGTATCGACGAGCATGAACAGCAGCGTGAGAACGATGTAGGTGAACAACGCGAATTGCCCACCTTTGTTGCCCTCGCGGAACAGCGCGTGGAGAGCGAGAGTCTGGGTGAGGATATCGCGGCGGGGTTCGGCGCGAAGGGCGGCAAGGCGTTCGCTTTCTTCTTTGCCAACCGCGGCGAGTTCGTCCTGAGTGCGCTCGAGCTCGACGAGGCGTGAGTCGATTTGTTGTTTGATGGTATCGCGGAGGGAATTTTGCTGGGTGACAAATTGCTCCGCCTGGTCCTGTTCGACCCGTTGTTTGAGTGCGGCGACGCGCAGGGCTTCCGTTTGATTGGCGCGTTCGATTTCCGCAAGTCGGGTTTCAAAAACGGCGATGGCACCGGCTTCGGCTTCGCGGGCCTGGGTTTGGAGTGAGGTTTTCTCGGCCGTGAGGTGCTCGAGAAGATTGCCGAGGCGTTTGGTTTCCTCCCGGCGGGGTTCTAGCTGGTCGGAGCGGATCGAGCGGGCGCGCGGGCCCTCGCCGACGAGTCCGGAGCGCTGGCCGTTGAGCTCGCGCTCGAACTCGGATTGCCAGAAGGTGAGCTCGGTCTGGAGGGTGGTGTATTGGGGAGTGAGCTCGGCGAGTTGGGTGTCGATAAGGGTGAGGCGCGTGGTGAAGGGGGCGGTTGCTTCGTCGGTGGCGGCTTTGAGTTCGGTTTGCTGGGTGGCGGTGAGCCCGGGGATCGCCGAGCCGGCGTCCTGGTTTTCCTGGAGGATGAATTTCGCCTGGAACGATTCGTTCCAGCGCTCGCGTTGGACGGCGAGGGATTCTTCGAGGGAGGTGATGCGGTTGCGGATTTTTTGTTTTTCGGAATCGAAGCCGGAGCGGGCGATCTCGATTTCCGCGGCGCGGTCTTTTTCGATGACGGACGAGACGGTATCACGGAAAAGGAGCAGGACGAGCGGGTGGGCGATGGTGATGCCCATCAGGATGGCGACCACAAGGCGGAGGGAAAACTGTCCCATTTTCCGGAAGATCGAGAGATATGGGCGATAGCCGGCGAGCAGGGCGCGGTCGATGGTCAGGATGATGAACGACCAGACGGCGGCGATGGGGAAGATGACGGTGGGTTTGTCGGTGATGGTGGAAAGCGCGTAGGCGCAGGCGATGAAGGCAAAGGCGCAGGGGACGAGGACCGTGGCGCCAAAGGCCACGTATTTGCGCTGTTCCCAGGCTGGGCAGCGTTCGAGAGTTTCGGTTCCAGCACCGGAGAGCCAGAAAAACGCGCGTTTGATGGAGTTCATAAGGTTGTCGTTACTGGTGGAATCATTGAGGTTTATCAGAGGCAATCGATATCTGAATGGCTCACGGGCGCAAATTGATGCCATGCTGGGGGTTACAGCTTGAGCGTTTCCCCCTCCGAGCGGGCGATGACCACCGCCGCGCAGGTATCACTGAACACATTCACGGCGGTGCGGGTCATATCCAGCAGGCGGTCCACCGAGAGTAGGGCGACCACCGCCGTTTCCGCGCCGGGAATGCCCGAACTCTGCAAGATGAGAAGGATGGCCACCAGGCTGGCGGACGGGATTCCAGCTACGCCGATGCTGGTGAGCAGCGCTGCCACGACCACGAAGAACTGCCCGCCGAATCCGAGTTCGATTCCCATCACCTGGGCGACAAAGATCACCGCCACGCATTCATAAAGTGCAGTGCCGTCCATGTTCACCGTGGCACCCAGCGGCAGAGTGAAACTCGTCACTCGTTTGGAGACTCCCGCGCCTTCCTCCACACAGCGCATCGTCACCGGCAGGGTGCCCGACGACGAGGCGGTGGAAAACGCCAGCAACAAGGCCGGCCGCACCGCCCGGAAATGCGCCCATGGATTCACCTTCCCCACAAATCGCAAGACGCAAGGCAGCACCACCAGCAGGTGGATCAACAAGGCGACGATCACCGTCAGGAAATACTTGCCGAGATTGGTGAAAAGTTCCGCCCCGGTGGCAAACACCACGGGCAGGATCAGCGCGAAGACCCCCACCGGAGCCAGCGCCATCACCCATTTTGTGAGCACGATCATCGCATCGCAGGCAGCCTGAAAAAACTCGCGAATCGTGCGCATTTCCGTGGCTGGAAGGCGCGTGATGGCCACCGCAAACAGGATGCTGAAAACAATCACACCCAGCATCTGCCCGTTATTGGCGGCGGCGGAGATCACGTTTTCCGGCAGCATTGCCTTGAAGATACCGAGAAAATCGTCGGCCTCGCGGGAACCGGCGGCACCGACGGTCTCCAGCACCTTGCTGTCGGCCATTTCGCCGCTGCGGGCGAAGGCTTCGCGGATCACTTCGTTGGGCACACCACCGCTGAGACCCGGGCGCAGCGTATTGACTAGCAACAGCCCCAGCAGGATCGACAGCGTGCTCGTGGCTATGAAAAAAACCGCTGTTTTGAGCCCCAGTCGCCCGAATCCCTGCACTCCCTGCAGACTGGCGATGCCGGACACCACCGAGGTCACAATCAGCGGCACGATCAGCATTTTAAGCGCCCGCATGAATAAATCGCCGACAAAATCGCAGCCCGCCATGACGCCCTCCATGAATCCGCCCAAGCGCGAATCCATTCCCACACCAGCCACCATTCCCCGGAAAACCAAGGCTGTGAGGGTGGCCAGAAGCAGTGCCGCCAGAATCTGCCAGTGTGCCGCGATGCGTTTCATCCCGGCAAACCAAGGCGATCGCGCAGGAGAAATCCAGAACCATTCGGCACCGCTTGAAATCGCTTCAAAAATCCGCTGATTTCCGGGTTGACACCCCGAAACCGGCTCCCTAGCTTGCGTCCCCCTTCGCGCACACTCGGTGCCCGAAGGAATTTTTTCCCACAAGCACATGAAGACGTTTTCCGCCAAGCCTCACGAAGTCGAGCGCAAGTGGTATGTGATCGACGCCAAGGGCAAGGTCCTCGGCCAAGTAGCCGTGGAGGCCGCACGCCTCCTGCGCGGCAAGCACAAACCAACATTCACCACCCACGTTGACACCGGCGATTTCGTCGTGGTGATCAATGCCGACCAGGTGGTGCTCACCGGCAACAAGGAAAATGCCAAGATTTACACCCGTTTCTCAGGCTACGTGGGCGGCAAGAAGGTGGAAACTCCGCGCATCGTCCGCGAGCGCCGCCCAATCCTGCTCGTCGAGCGCGCAGTTTACGGCATGCTTCCCAAGACCCGCCTCGGCAAGGCCCAATACGGCAAGCTCAACGTGTATGCCGGTGCCGAGCACCCGCATGAAGCACAGCAACCCGCCGCATACGCCGTTCGCTAATCCCCATCATTTTTCCCAACATGACCGCCACCACCACCAAAAGCGCCACCGGCCGCCGCAAAACCGCAGTCGCCCGCGTCTGGATGACCGAAGGCACCGGCCAGATCATCATCAATGATCGCCCCTTCGAAGAGTATCTTCCCACAATCGAACTGCAAAACGCCATCCTCGCACCGTTCCAAGCGGCGTCGCTGATGAACAAGTTCGACTTGAAAATCGCCGTCAAAGGCGGAGGCATCCACGCCCAAGCCCTGGCGATCCGCCACGCGATTTCCCGCTCACTTACCCAGGTGGACCCTGAAAACCGCAAGATCATCAAGCCGCTCGGCTACCTTACACGCGATCCGCGCATGAAGGAACGCAAGAAGTCCGGTCAACCCGGTGCACGCAAGCGCTTCCAGTTCTCCAAGCGCTGATCACTCCGAACGATTCACCAAAAAACCGCACCCATCACCGGGTGCGGTTTTTTTGTGCAAATCGATCAGATGAACATTCACCCCATTGCAGGCCCGCACCTGATTGCGGCCTTGCTTGCGGCGGGCGCTTCGCATAATCCCCGGCCCATGAGTTTCCAAACAACCAACGAACCGGCCATCGGTGTGATCGGCGGCAGCGGGCTTTATGAAATGGAAGGGATCGGGGAAATTTCGGCGCTTGCCGTGAAAACCCCCTTCGGTGATCCATCGGACCAGATCATCACTGGCCGCATCTCGGGACGCAAAGTGTGTTTCCTGCCACGCCACGGTGTGGGCCATCGTTTGCTGCCGCATGAGATCAACCACCGCGCCAACATCTGGGCGCTGCGTTCGCTCGGCGTGCGCTGGCTCATCTCCGTGACCGCGGTAGGCAGCCTGCGCGAGGAACTCAAGCCGCGAGATCTCGTGGTGCCAGACCAACTCATCGACCGCACGGGCACCGGTGCGAAACACACGTTTTTCGGCAACGGCATCGCCGCGCACGTCGGCTTCGCTGATCCTTATTGCAATGATCTGCGCCAGCTGCTGCTCACCGCAGCCCGCGCGGTTGCTCCGGGCACGCACGACGGCGGCACTTACCTTTGCATGAACGGCCCGGCATTTTCCACCCGCGCCGAGGCCGCGATGCACCGCATGATGGGCGCTGACCTCATCGGAATGACCAACGCGCCGGAAGCCCGGCTCTCCCGTGAGGCGGAAATCGCCGCTACCGCACTTGCACTCGTCACCGATTACGATTGCTGGAAAGAAGACGAGGAAGCGGTTGAGGTGGATGCCGTCGTCGAAAACCTCCATGCCAATAGCGCGCTCGCCAAACGGATCGTCCGTGATGTGATTTCCCTCATCCCAGAGACACCCAGCAGCCCCGCGCACCGCGCACTGGTCACAGCGATCTTCACACCACGGGAAGCATGGCCGGAGAAAACCGCTCAAGATTTGGCTCCGATTTTGGGAAGCTGAAATGATGGCTCAAATACCGGAGTCCCACCATTCGGGTTTACGGCCTGGTTTCCATTTAATGCTGCACCCGCTGCTTGGATACGGTCGTACGAGAGGCTCTTCGCCTTCAATCATGCGGCGCACGGCCTCGCGCAAATCGCCGCCGTGGGGCGTCCTGCCGCTGCGTGGACGGCTGTCATCGAACTGCCCCATGTAGGCGATGCGCCCGGCTGCATCCAGCAGGAAGAAATCCGGCGTGCAGGCAGCTCCGTAGGCCTTGGCCACTTCCTGGGACTCGTCGAGCAGATAGGGGAAATCCCAGCGGTATTGTCTGGCGAATTCCGGCATGTGTTCCGCGGAATCCTGCGGATTTTTTTCCACATCGTTCGGATTGATGGCCACGGTGTGGACACCTTGGGCGGCGATTTCGCGTGCCAGTTCACCGAGCGCCTCGGCCAAATGGACGACAAACGGACAGTAATTGCAGGCAAACACCACCAGCAGTCCGGCGGGCCCGCTCGCATCCGCGCGGGCAACGATGTGTCCGCTGGCATCCGGCAGTGAGAAATCCGGCGCTTGGTCGCCAGGGTGCTGTCGGAATGTGGAGAGAACTTCAGGCATGGGTCCAAACTAACATGGAAAACGCGTCCGCAAAGCGCTTTTCCACCTTGGACAATCCGAGGCTTCCGGCCCATGCTCACGCCGCCATGCCGGTCACCTTGTCGCCTGCGGAACTCCTCCGCTACTCGCGCCACCTGCTCATCCCCTCGATCGGTGAGGAGGGGCAGGTGCGCCTGAAAAACGCCTCGGTCCTGCTCGTTGGCTGCGGCGCGCTCGGTTCGCCCGCCGCACTCTATCTGGCCGCAGCCGGCGTCGGCCGGCTCGGGCTGGTGGATGCGGATGTGGTGGATGCCTCGAACCTCCAGCGGCAGATCCTGCACGGCGAGTCATGGGTCGGAAAACCCAAGCTCGAAAGCGCCACCGCCCGCCTGCGCGAGGTGAACCCGCATGTGAAAACCGAATCACACGCCACACGCCTCACTCCAGAAAACGCGATGGAGATTGCCAGGAGTTATGATATCATTGTCGATGGTTCGGATAATTTCCCGACGCGCTTTCTAACCAATGACACCGCGTTTTTTCTCCAAAAGCCGCTGGTCTATGGAGCAATTCACCGCTTCGAGGGGCAGACCGGCGTGTTCGCGCCGCATCTCGGCGGGCCGTGCTACCGCTGCATGCTGCCACACAT
>CANLKN010000035.1 GCA_947491475.1 Akkermansiaceae bacterium
AAACACCGTCCGGAGTTCGCGCTTCAGCGTGATTCTTCCACTCCGCCCTGCGGGGACAAGCTGAAGCTTGAACTCCGGGCGATCTGATACGCAGGGAAGACGGGTGATTTCCAACAGGTTTCCGGTGAAACAAAGCATTCCCTAATTACAGCCCGGTCCCTAGCCTCCGGCCATCCATGAACCATTCCTACACCAAACCCCTCGCCATCGCGATGTGGGACTTCTCCTGGCTCGAGCGTGTCTGGCCGGGCGGCGGCTACGAAAACTGGGAACTCGTGCTCGATGAGCTGGTCGAGCGCGGCTACGACGCGGTGCGCATCGATGCGTTTCCTCAATTTGTTTATTTCGAGAACCTCAAGAACTCCTGGGATCTGGTGCCGATCTGGCCGCAGATGATGTGGGGCAGTCCGCATCGGAATGTCATCTCGGATGTCTCCGCACAACTGATCCGCTTCATGGGCCTGTGCAAGGCGCGCGGACTCAAGGTCGCGCTCTCCGCGTGGTTCCGCCAGGACACGGAGGACACGCGCATGAAAATCGATACTCCGGAGGTCTTCGCGGAGATGTGGCGCAAGACCTTGGATGTCGTCCACGAAGCCGGTTTGGCCGACATCCTGCTCTATGTGGACCTCTGCAATGAATACCCCGCCTTCGCGCCGTTCATCAAATCCAGCGTCACGGTGGAAATGGTTTCGCGACGCTCGGAAACCGGCGTGCGCTGGATGCGCGACAGCCTCGCTTCCCTGCGGCGGCACTATCCGGATCTCGACTACACGTTTTCGATTTCCACCGAGTTCGACACCCTGCACGAGGAGGATTTTTCCTTCCTGGATTTCCTCGAACCGCACATCTGGATGGATCGCTACGGCGATTTTACCCTGCGGCTGGGATACGACGCGATGATCGCCAACGACATCGACAAAATGTCCGCCGCGCCCGCTCTCTACGCGGAGCATCGCGAGCACTGGCTGGCCTGTATCGACAAGGGAATCGAACACATCCGCGATATTTCTGTGAAGGCAAACAAGCCGCTCATCACCACCGAATGCTGGGCGATCACCAACTACAAGGACGGTCCGATGATGGAGTGGGACTGGATCAAGGACGCCTGCGAGCATGGGGTGACCCGTGCCCTGGCCACGCAGAGGTGGATCGCGCTTTCCACCAGCAATTTCTGCAGCCCGCAGTTTCCCGGAATGTGGCGCGACAAGGAGTGGCATCTCAAACTCACCGATCTCATCCACAGCGGCCAGCTCCCCGAGCTCTAACATTCATGACAAAGAGAGCCCCATCCCTGGTTTCTCGGGTTGGCCTTTCAGTCCTGAAACCGCTTTTCACATGCCTGTGTGCCGTCCACCTGGGCGGTTGTGGCGATGGCGGGAAATCAGGCCCCGGACTGGATGCGGACCCCGCACCCGATCCGACGGCGCGCCCGGCATTTGAACGCATCGAAGCGGTATCTTTTGACGCACAGCAGGGAATCATGGTCAGCGAATGTCACGACGATGATGATTCCAAACAATGCGTGGGCTACATCGAGCAGGGCGATCATCTGCGCTTCGACAAGGTGGACTTCGGTAAAGGAGCGATGGGATTCGAAGCGCGGGTGGCCAGCCACCTTGACGGTGCGATCATCGACATCCGGATCGGCAGTCCGGATTCCGAGCCGGTCGGCCGGCTGCTTGCGGATGGCACCGGCGATTGGCAGAAATGGACGACCGCCGCGACGCCGATCACAAAGATAAAGGGCGTGCATTCGGTTTATTTGACATTCGGGGATCGCTTCAATCTCAACTGGTTCCGGTTCACGCGTGAAAGCCCGGAGCGGACTCCTGTCGTATATGACCTCATCCACAAAACCGATCCGCTGCCCGCGCCCGTTCGCGACACATGTCCGGATGCCAATGAGGCAACCGACGGTCTCGGCCGCACGCTGCCAACCGCGAGGGAAACCGGCCCGCCGAGTGGGGATAAATTCGTCGGCGTCTTTTATTTCCTCGTTCACGGCGAGGATGACAGAACGATTTATGATATCAACAAGCTGCTGAAGGAAAACCCGGGAGCGCCCAAACTCGGCCCGGTGGGTGAGCCGCACCACTGGGCGGAGCCGTATCTCGGATACTACCATGGCCACGATCCCTTTGTGATCCGCAAGCACGCGCAGATGCTTTTCGATGCCGGCGTGGACACGCTCGTGCTTGATGTTTCCAACGGCGTGACCTATCCCCGATCGTTCATCGCGGTTTTCGAGGAATTCGCCCGAATGCGCCGCGAAGGACTGCCCACTCCGCAAATCGCGTTTCACAGCGGCGAGGATGTATCGAACTGTGCCACGACCGTCACCAAGCTCTACGAACTTCTCTACAGCCGGAGTTATTATCCGGAGTTATGGTTTCACTGGCAGGGGCGGCCGCTCATTTTTGGAAACATGCAGGCCGTGCCCGGAAAAATCCGTGACTTCTTCAGCGTGCGCCGATCATGGGCATGGAGCGCGGATGCCTGGTTTGGCGACGGACGTGATGCCTGGCCGTGGATGGATCATTATCCGCAGAAATTCGGTTGGCATGAAGATCCCGCCAAGGCGGAGGGGATTTCCGTAGCCATCGCCGAGCATCCCATCATGGGCGTCGGGCGCAGCAGCACCAGTTCCGTTACGCCGCAGCCAACCAATGCTTTTCCCACAATCGACATGTCCGCCAGGGGAATCTTCTTCGATCTCCAGTGGAAGCGCGCATTCGAAGTGGATCCCGAGTTCATTTTCATTACCAGTTGGAATGAATGGATCGCCGGCCATTACCAAACCGCGCCGGGCCAGGCGGTGTTTTTTCTGGATCGGGCGCTGAAAACCCCGGGCAGCAGTTATTTCGTGGACTCCTACAATCCCGAGTTCAGCCGCGATGCCGAACCGATGCGCGGGGGCTTCGGCGATGCCTACTACTATCAGATGGCGGCCAACATCCGGCGCTTCAAAGGCGCTCGCGAGGTTCCGGTCGCTTCAGGGCAGAAGCAAATCGCAATCAATCGGGATTTCTCACAGTGGGATGATGTCGGTCCCGAATACCTCGATGACATGGGCGATACCATGCACCGGGATTTCAAAGGCTTCGGCAAGGCTAACCAATATGTGAACATCAGCGGACGGAATGACATCATTGCATGCAAAGTCTCGGCTGGCGGCGATCATGTTGCTTTCCTGGCGAGGGCCGCCGCGGATCTTACCACTCCGGAGCCAAACTGGATGGTGCTCTATCTCGACACCGACAGCGACCCGCAAACCGGTTGGGGCGGATTTGATTGCGCCGTAAACCGCCTTGCCCCCGGATCGCTCGAAAAGTGGAATGACGGCTGGCAAAAAGCCGGCGAGGTGCCGTTCTCAGTCTCCGGACATCAGTTGCACCTTGCCGTTCCATTGGAGATTTTCAGCGGGCACGCGAAGCAAGGATTCCTTTTCAAATGGGCCGACAACTCGACGCCGCAGCAGGATCTCATTGAGTTCATCGACATGGGGGACTCCGCGCCCAATGCGCGCTTCGTATGGCGATTTGTCCCAGCCGCTACAATTAATCCCGATTCCAACAACAACTAACACTGCCCACAAATTCATATGAAACAATCCTGTCTCGTTCGACAATCGCCAGGCCGAACAGATGATCTCCGAACAAGACTATCAAGCCCTTGACCAGTTGGTTCTGGACCAACCTGCGGGGTTGACTATACCAGCCCGCGCCATCCCATGAATCCTGAATCCTTTCGTTCGCCCGATGTTTCCTATCGACCCGCGCCATTCTGGGCGGTCAACGACACATTGGAGCCTCCGGAGGTGGCGCGGCAACTCGGCGGAATGATCCAACATGGATTTTCCGGTGGCTTTTTCCATTCCCGCACCGGCTTGCAGAGCCGCTATCTGGGTGATGAATGGTTCGAGTCGGTGAAGGCCGCAGCCGCAGTGGCAGAGCAGCAGGGCGGACACCTTTGGCTCTATGACGAGGATCAGTGGCCGAGCGGCAATGCGGGCGGCATGATCGCGGCGATGGATGACCGCTACCGGGCGGCCACGCTGGAAGCGGAGTTCGTTCCTGACGGCTGCGCGGCGCGGGTTCATGAAGAGGAAGTCCCTGTCGCGGCCTACAGAATCGACGGTCGGACCGGCGTAAATGTTTCCAATGTTTCGCGCATCGCCCCTGAGGATGCTTTCGCACCGCAGGAATGCGAGCGGCTGATCCTGCGCCGCCGCTACGAGCCAAAGCGGAATTGGTTTAACGGCCAGTCGGCAGTGAATTTACTGGAACCGGAGGTGACGCGGGAGTTTTTGCGCCGCACGCATGAGGTATATAAAGAACACATCGGGGATGAATTCGGCAAAGCCGTGCCGGGCATCTTCACCGATGAGCCGAACCTTCACGTCACCGGCGAGGGTTTCCCGTGGTGGGAGGCGATGCCTGAGACACATGCGGAATGGTGCGGGCGTGATTTCTGGGCGGACGCGCCATGGATGTTTCTCGACGGTGTTCCGGCCCGGGCCGCGCGCTTGCACATACACCGCACGATCTTGAAGCAGTTTGGCGAAAGTTACAGCAAACCGGTTTATGACTGGTGCGACCAAAATGGTTTGGTTTCCACCGGCCATTTTCTTGAGGAATCCACTTTCGAGTGGCAATTGCGCGCGACGTGGGGCGGTATCATGGCGCATTACCGCTGGATGCACATGCCGGGCATCGACCATTTGTGCCGTCAGCTCAACGTTGATCTGCCTCTCCTTCTCGCTGGCAAGCAGGTCAGCTCGGTGGCACGCCAACTCGGCCGTCCGCGCGTGCTCGTCGAGGCATTCGCCTGCATCCGTCACAGCAGCACGCTGGAGGATTTCCGCTGGCTGGCCGATGCGAACCTCGCGTTGGGAGCCAATTTTTTCTGTCCGCACATGCAGGTGTATTCGATGCGGGGCCGCCGCAAACGCGACTATCCGCCCAATGTGGGGGAGGTGCAGACTTATTGGCAGGACTATGGCGACCTCAACGACTACGTCGCACGGCTGTGTTACGCGCTGACTCGCGGCGAGGCGGCTCCGGATCTTCTCATTCTCCATCCGATTCAAAATGCGATGGCTGATCACCGTCTCGACTTTGAGCGCACGGGCGCACTGGCACCCACCGATCTGCCCGGCGCGGAAACATCCGCCCTGCGGCACTGGGACACGCAGTTCCGCCAGATCGTCGAGACCACGCTCAACGCGGGCTTTGATTGCGATCTCGGGGATGAAGGCATGCTTGCGGACTACGGCTCCGTCGAGGGCTCCCGCCTACGCGTCGGGGAAATGTGCTACCCGGTGGTGGTGGTGCCTCCGTCGCGGACGTGGAGTCCGGCGACCGTCGGGTTGTTAGAGCAATTCGTTTCGGCCGGCGGCAAACTGTTGTTCGTGGGCAAGCATCCGGCGGAGGTCGATTGCCTGCCGGCCACGGACCGCTGGGCCGCCCTGGCAGGCCGGGCGGCGGGTTCCATCGCCTGTTCGGCTCCCGCGCTGCAAAGCACGTTCGAGCGCCTGCTGCCGGACGCGATCCGCATCCGCACGGCGGACGGTCGCCCTGCTGTTTCGACTTGGGTTCACAAGCGCCGTGATGACGGGCGGCTGCTGCTTTTCCTCGTCAATACGCATCGTGACCGACCGCAGTCGTATGAACTCAGACTCCCTGCGAATTTCGCCGGTGCCGTCAGCCGCTGGAACGCCCAGAGCGGTGATTCGCAACCGATTTCCAGTGAGGGTGGGCGAATCCTGTTAGGTCTGAATCATGCGGACTCGGCCCTGCTGGTCATCGATCCTAACAGCGAGCCAGGCACCGTCATTCCGCCTCCGACATGCCGGTCGGAAACCGTCATTCCGCTTTGCGGACCATGGGAATACCGGCGCTCGGAACCAAACGTGCTGGTGATCGACCGCATGGCGACCAGCGTGGATGGCGGGCAAACGTGGTCCGCCGAGGACATGGACCACCGCGTCCGGCAGAGAATCGCCAGGCATTTTGACGTGGATGCTGCGCTAGAATGGCAGCCATGGGTGGTGAGCGAGAGCAAGCAGTTCGATGGCAAGGGTGGCCCGGTCACCTTGCGTTATCGTTTCCGCGTGGGGGACAAACCACCCGCTTCGGCCTCGCTGGTGATGGAGTGGCATCCAGGAATGCAGGTCACATTGAACGGCTCGCAGGTGGA
The DNA here is from genome assembly GCA_947491475.1 of Akkermansiaceae bacterium. GTDB lineage: Bacteria > Verrucomicrobiota > Verrucomicrobiia > Verrucomicrobiales > Akkermansiaceae > Luteolibacter. Next base: position 6,202 of record CANLKN010000035.1, read on the forward strand.
TTTCCGGGATGCAGTCACGCACTGGGAACGCAACTTTCGATCAGTGCCGGTTTCGGAAATTCTCCGCGCCGGGGAGAACATTCTTGAGGTGGCTTTTCCATATCATGCGCTCTCTGAAATCGAGCCGGTATATATCACCGGGGATTTCGGAGTGCGGCTCGATGGCCAGGAGCCAGTAATCACGCCCGAGGCTGCCATGATCGGGACGGGATCATGGGTGTGCCAAGGCCTGCCCTTTTACTCTGGCGAAATCATTTACCGGATTCCCTTTGAAGCACCGGTGGACGGAGCACGCGTCCGCCTGCGCCTGCGCGATCCGCGGGGATCCTTGTTCCGCTTCCGGGTCAACGGGCGGGATGCCGGAAAGATCCTCTGGAATCCCTACGAGCTCGATTTGACGCCCTACATCCGCAGCGGCGGCAACCTGCTGGAAATCACCGTGGTCGGCAGCCGCCAGAATACCTTCGGACCGCTGCACGACCAACAGAGCGATGGCGAGGGCGCGGTCGCCAGCCCGGATCACTATCAGAATGAGAATCTGCTGCGAGAGCAATGGAGCCTCCACGACTACGGCCTCATGGGTGGCCTGGAATTCTTTTAGATTGCTTTCCCATGCGATGCTTCTTCCCTTGTGCGAACCCGCCCAGTTACCCGAAATGATCTCCGCACTTTCATGAATCCGACTCCGCAACCGAACACAAGCGATCACCGCGTTCCGATGAAAACCAAAGTCGGCTGGGGGGCGGGTGGTTTTCTGGAAAACAGCGTGGGCAACAGCATCAGCGTGATGGCGCTGCCCATTTTCAACATCGCTCTCGGCTTGAGTCCCGTCTGGCTTGGCTGGGCCATGAGCATCCCGCGCCTCCTCGATGCGATGATCGACCCGTTGATCGGAACACTCTCCGACAACACCCGCTCGCGCTGGGGCCGCCGCCGGCCATGGATCTTCGCCGCGGGAATCATCACGCCGATCTGTCTGGCGATGCTGTGGAGCGTGCCGCCTCACTGGGGGCAAACCGCGACTTTCATCTGGTTCTCGTTTTTCTGCACGATCGTTTTCATTTCCATGTCGGTCTATGGAATCCCATACAACGCCCTCGGCTTCGAGTTGAGCACCGATTACAACGAGCGCACGAATGTCCAGGCATGGAGGTTTTTCTTCATTGCCATCAGCGGGTTGTTGGTCGGCTGGCTGTATCGGTTCTCGCTGAGTCCCTTGTTGGCCGGAGCGCCGCAGGCGGGAGTGCGCCCGGAAGTGATAGGCATGCGCAACTTGATGTGGATTCTCGCGCCGTTTCTCATGCTTTCCGCCCTGGCACCGTGTTTTTTCGCCCGTGAGAAAACCGCCATCTGCGCTCAGGAGAAAATCGGGCTGATCGATGGATTCCGCATGACCTTGCGCAACAGGCCCTTCATCCTGTTTGTCCTGCTGGGTCTTTTCAGCCTTACGGGCATGCAGTTGGTTGCGCCTTTCGGCCTCTACATCGGCATCTTTTATGTCTGCGATGGCAGCAAGGAATTTGCCGCTACGATCGCCGGCGTGGCTACCATTCTCAATACCGCGCTGTCCTTCGCCCTCATTCCGGCAGTGGCGAAAATCTCCGCCGCCATCGGCAAGCGCGAGACGCTGCTGATCGCACAGATTTGTCTCATGCTCGCATCCCTCTCCACATGGCTGGTTTTCAATCCGGCGATGCCATGGCTGATGGTCGCCGTGATTCCGCTCAACTGCTTCGCCCTTACCTGTTTCATCATCCTGAGCGGTTCGGTCCTCGCCGACATCTGCGATTATGATGAGTTGAGCACCGGTCTCCGGCGCGAGGGCATGTATGGCGCGGTGAATTTGTTCATCGGTAAAATGGCAGGCTCATCGATCGGTATTCTCAGTGGCTACATGCTGCTGTGGGCCGGCTATCTCAACCAGGAGAGCATCAGCGACAATGTCCTGTTCCGGATGCGGCTGATGTATCTGGCGGTGCCTGCAAGTCTGGGTCTGATTGGATTCATCATCACACTGTTCTTCCCGCTGACGCGTGCCAAGGTGATGGAAGTTCACGCGGAGATCGGTCGCCGCAGGCTGGCCCAGGCACCTTCTCAGATCGATTGATCCGACAATATGATCGAGGAACCCAAGAACGACCTGCGGGCCGTAGGCTTCCGCAGTCACCGAGCGGAAGTATTCTTTGGATCTTGAGGTCATTTTCCGTATGCAAAAGATCATTACCGCCATTTGCAAGCCGCCAGTCATCCGGTAACTTCACGCGATGAAAAACTCACCGGTTCGAGTCGGGCTTTTTGGCATTGGATTGGATACCTACTGGCCGCAGTTCGCCGGCTTGAAGGAGCGCCTTGAGGGATACATGGAGGAGGTTTCCGGCAAGCTCCAACGGCCGGGCGTGGAAATCGTCAACCTCGGACTGATCGACTCGCCGGAAAAGGCGATGGAGGCCGGCCACCGTTTCCGCCGCGAGGATGTGGACATCATTTTCCTGCACGTCACGACCTATGCGCTCTCGTCCACCGTGCTGCCGGTGGTGCGCCGCGCCAAGGTGCCGGTGATTATTCTCAACCTCGCTCCCGAGGCCTCCATCGACTACGCCAGCTTCAACCAGATGGGCGACCGCACGGCGATGACCGGCGAGTGGCTCGCCCATTGCTCGGCCTGCCCGGTGCCGGAAATCGCCAACGTTTTCAACCGCGCGGGCATTCCATTCGAGCAGATCACCGGCATGCTCGGCGACGACCCGGAATGTTGGAACGAGGTGGACCAGTGGATCGACGCCGCCCGCGTGGCGCACGTGATGTCCCACAACCGCCTTGGCCTGATGGGGCATTATTACAATGGCATGCTCGATATTTACTCGGACACCACGCTGCAATGCGCGGCCTTCGGCGGTCACATGGAAATCGTGGAGGTGGATGAGCTCGCCGCGCTGCGCCGCGAGGTGGGCGATGCGGAAATCGCCGCCCGGGTGGCCTTGTTCCGTGCGCAGTTCGACGTGCAGGACGATTGCTCGCAGGAAGAACTCGAACGCGCCGCGCGCACTTCCGTGGCGCTCGACAAGATGGTGGAAGCCCACGATCTCGGATCGATGGCTTATTATTACATGGGCACCGGCAACGTGGACAACGAGGACGCGATCAGCTCGATCATCCTCGGCAACTCGCTTCTCACAGCCCGCGGCGTGCCGGTGGCCGGCGAGTATGAGGTCAAGAACGCGCAGGCGATGAAGATCATGGACACCTTCGGTGCCGGTGGTTCGTTTACCGAATACTATGCCATGGACTGGAAGGAGGACGTGGTGCTGATGGGCCATGACGGCCCCGGCCACATCGCCATCGCCGAGGGCAAAACCAAGGTCCGCCCGCTCAAGGTTTATCACGGCAAGGTCGGCCGCGGATTGTCGGTGGAAATGTCGGTGAAACACGGCCCGGTCACGCTGCTTTCGGTGGTGGAAAACGCTGGCGGCGGCCTCAAGCTGCTGGTCGCCGAGGGCGAATCAGTGCCCGGCCCGATCCTTGAGATCGGCAACACCAACAGCCGCTACAAGTTCAGCATCGGCGCGCGGCGATTCGTCAACGACTGGAACGCCCAGGGCCCCGCGCACCACTGTGCGGTGGGTGTCGGCAAAGTCGCCGACAAGATCGAGAAGCTAGGCCGCCTGCTGGGCATGCCGGTGGTGCGGGTTTGTTAGAAATGCGCGTCAAACCGCCACCGGCGCGGCGATGTGCGGGTGCGGGTCGTAATTTTCCAGCCGGATGTCATCGATGGTGAAGGCATCGATGCTGCGGACCTGCGGGTTGAGCCAGAGTTTCGGCAGTGGCCGCGGCTCGCGGGTCAGTTGCAGGGCGGTTTGTTCGAGGTGGTTGCTGTAGAGATGCACATCACCGAAGGTGTGGACGAAATCGCGCGGCTCGTAATCGCAGACGTGTGCGACCATTTCGGTGAACAGGGCGTAGGAGGCGATGTTGAAAGGCACGCCGAGGAACAAATCCGCACTGCGCTGATAGAGTTGGCACGACAAGCCGGGACGACCGCCGACGCGCGCTTCGTGGACGTAAAACTGGAACAACAAATGGCACGGCGGCAGCGCCATCTGATGGATCTGGCCGACATTCCATGCGGAAACAATGTGTCGGCGCGACTGCGGATTTCCCAACAGACCGTCGATGAGCAGGTGGATCTGGTCGATGGTGCGGCCCTCGGGTGTCGGCCATGCGCGCCATTGTCTGCCGTAAACGGGGCCGAGTTCGCCCTCTGCATCAGCCCACTCGTCCCAGATGGTCACGCCGTTTTCCTTGAGGTAGCGGGTATTGGTTTCGCCGCGCAGGAACCACAGCAGTTCGTGGATGATCGAGCGGAGGTGGAGTTTCTTGGTCGTCACGCAGGGGAATCCCTGGCGCAGGTCGTAGCGCACCTGGCGGCCGAAGACCGAAACCGTGCCGGTTCCTGTGCGATCCGAGCGGTGTTCCCCGTTTTCCAAAACGTCCCGCATCAAATCGAGGTAGGTTTTCATCACGGCGATCAAGCCACGCCCCACCCGGGGCCGGCAAGGAAGAAGGGGATTTGAAATGAAGTTTGCTGCAACCTTGACGGCCTGCACCGGATTCATCAGTTTTTTGAAAAACCCAATCAACAAAGCCATGGAAATTCACGGAACCGTGCGGGATATCCTGCAAAACAAAGGCGGCGAGGTCTGGACGACTTCTCCCGAATCCACTGTTTACGACGCCATCGGCCTGATGGGTGAGAAAAACATCGGCGCTTTGGTGGCGGTGGATGGTGGCGAGGTTGTCGGCGTGCTTTCGGAGCGCGACTACAGCCGCAAGGTGGTCCTGCAAAACCGCACCTCGCGCGATACCCTTGTGGGAGACATCCTGTCCCGCCCGGCGATCGCCGTGAGCTGCGCAGACAGTATTGAAACCTGCATGCAGCTCATGACCTCGCGCCGCATCCGGCATCTGCCGGTCGTCGAAGACGGCGCGTTGGTGGGTTTGATCTCCATGGGCGACCTCGTCAACTGGGTGATGCAATCGCAGCGCCACACCATTCAGCAGCTTCAGGGCTACATTTCCGGTGAGTATCCCGGGTGAGCGGAGGTTTCAGCAAGTGCTTCAGAAATCGAAGATCGCCTGCGGGCCTTTTTTAGCCGGTGCTTCGGATTCAACACCCTCGCGCAGGCCAGCGGCGGAGAAACGGATCAGGCGGCCGAGCATTGCTTCGGTGGTGGGTGTCGCCGACGCGTGATTGCTCAACGGATTCTGGCCCAATAGAACGTGGATGGTCGCGCCTTCCACAAAGTGAGCCCGCCATGCGAGTTCCTCACCGCTGAGAGCGGGAAGAGCCTTGGACAGCGCCTTGAGGAAGCGGTTGCTTGCATGGGTCTGCAACTGCTGCGCTTCCGGTGGAAATGAAGCGGGTGCCAGCGCAAAAATCCGGCCCAGCAGTTTTTGGAACAATGGCTCGGCGAGCTTGGATTTCCGGGTCATGCCCTGCAGAGGCCGCAGCCATGCATCGCAGACTTCTTCGATCGGCGTGGCTTTTCCAGCCCATTTCCTCTCCACCGCCTCCAAGCGGGCGAGGCGCTCTTCGTTGACGGGGTTGGCGTAGTGGACGATCAACAGGTCGATCAAAACCTCGCGGCTGCCGAAGTGATAGTTCAAGGCCGCGATATTGGTTTCGGCACTTCCGGTGATGTCCCGGAAGCTCACTGACTCGAAACCGCGCTCGGCAAACAGGACCTCGGCAGCATCCAGCAGGCGACGCTTGGGACCGGATTCTGGAAACTTCTTCACTCGCATAAGACGCGCCCAGTCAAATGAATCTCACATCCATGTCAAACACCGAGCGCTTTCTTCTGAAAGAGACTCCTGCTGGCAGCGCATGGCATCGGCGCTGGTGGCGGATGATTTTTCATGCGGCATGGAAATCATGGAGGGTGGAAATTTCCGGTTTCCAATCCGGGATTCCGAGTCTTGAATCCCGCCGCCCATGAGCCATCCCACCTTCCGCATCGCCGTTGGCGCCGATCACGGCGCTTTTGATCTAAAAAACGCTGTTGTTTCCCACCTCAAGGCCGTCGGCCATGAGATTCACGACTTCGGCACGCACGACGCGGCCGCGGTCGATTACGCCGATTACGCCAATCTCGTGGCCCGCAATGTGGCAGACGGCACCTACGACTTCGGGATACTTGCCTGCACCTCAGGTGTCGGCATGAGCATCGCCGCCAACCGCCACCGCCACGTGCGCGCTGCCAGCGTGCGCTCGGTCGAGGAAACCATGATCACCCGCCAACACAACGATTCGAATATCCTCTGCCTGAGCGGCAGACACACCGATGCCGCCACCGCCATCGCCATGGCGGACACCTTCCTCATCACGCCCTTCGAAGGTGGCCGCCACGAAGCGCGCATTTGCAAAGCCTCCGGCAGTCGCATTGCAGAGACCGATCCGGCGATCTATGCTGCCATCACCGCCGAGGAGAAACGCCAACGCAACAACATCGAGCTTATCGCTTCGGAAAATTTCACCTCGCCCGCCGTGATGGAGGCCCAGGGTTCGGTGCTCACCAATAAATATGCAGAGGGCTACCCCGGCCGCCGGTGGTATGGCGGTTGCGAAAACGTGGACATCGTCGAACAACTCGCCATCGACCGGGCCAAGGAGCTTTTCGGTGCCGAGCACGCCAACGTCCAGCCGCACTCCGGTTCGCAGGCGAACACCGCCGTTTATTTCTCCGTCCTCAAACCGGGCGACAAGATTTTCACCATGGATCTCGCCCACGGCGGCCACCTCACCCACGGCCACAAGGCAAATTTCTCCGGCCGATTCTATGACGTCACCCACTATGGCGTATCTCCGGATGACGAGCGCATCAACTATGACGAATTGGAAAAAACCGCGCGCGAACTGAAACCCGCGCTCATCACCGTGGGGGCTTCAGCCTATTCCCGCGTCATCGATTTCGAACGCATGGGCAAGCTCGCCCGTGAGATCGGTTCCTATCTGTTTGTGGACATGGCGCACATCGCCGGTCTCGTCGCCGCGGGCATCCACCCGAGCCCGATCCCGCACGCGGATTTCGTCACATCCACCACCCACAAGTCCCTGCGGGGCCCGCGTGGAGGCATCATTTTGTGCAAGGAGGAGTTTGCGAAGAAAATCGACTCCCAGGTGTTCCCCGGCATCCAGGGCGGCCCGCTCATGCACGTCATCGCCGCCAAGGCCATCTGCTTCGGCGAGGCGCTCAAGCAGGAGTTCAAGGAATACTCGTCACAAGTTGTTAGAAACGCGCAAGCCATCGCCGCGCGTCTCACCGATCACGGATTCCGCATCTGTTCCGGCGGCACCGACAACCACCTGATGCTTGTCGATCTGCGCAACAAGAACCTCAACGGCACCGAAGCCTCGCACGCCCTCGACGAGGCCGGTATCACCGTCAACAAAAACGGCATCCCTTTCGACACTGGCAGCCCGATGAAACCCAGCGGCATCCGCATCGGCACCCCCGCGGTCACCACCCGCGGCATGATGGAGAAGGATGTCGAACAAGTCGCCGACTTCATCCACGAAGCCTTGTCGGATCATGCCAATCTAGCGAAGTTACACGCACTCCGCGAACGGGTCTTCGCCTTCAACCGCGACTTCCCGCTTCCTTGGTGAATCAAGGAGCGTGGGTGTCCCGCCCACAAAAATTCTTCAGCCAAGGCTCTCGCAGAACTTGCGTAAGGCTTTGACTTCTTCGTCACTGGCCACTCCGGCCACGATGTGACCGGCAAGGCTGCGTGCGAGCGCTGCGGTATCCTGGGGAATCTCCAATGACTCGATCAATGCCCGCGCGATGGCTGAAAACGTGTTGCCGTTGTAGTTGGTGAATGGCGCGAGACGATGACATCTGCGACACAAATCGACCATCTCGTCCAAGCTCATCGACTCCATTCTCGATTTCTCCCAGAGCGCTCTGCAGGCGGCATGTCCGTCAGAAGTCGGCCCGTGATGGGCGTTTTTGGATTTGCAGAGCTGCTCATTTTGCCAAACGACCAATTCCCATGGCACTTCCGCCAGCCATGTCCTTGAATTCATGGTTTCCGCGTTTTGGCTTCGCGGACATGGCAACAAACTACATCGCCAACCGCCGTCTGGCAAGATGCCGCTTTGCCTTGCTTGGGGCGCTGGACAGGACTGGATCCCGAAGGGATCTAAGCCGTAACCATGTAGTGGAGGGGAGGGGGTTGGATCGTGGCGCGGGCATTCTGCCCGCCGCCGACTTTGCGCGTCTGATCCATTCCGCATACATCATACCTGCCGGTGATGCGGATCCGATCCGTTTCTCGCACGCATTCCATATGAGGGGCGGCTGGATTGGCAGCGATGTGGATTTGCTGGTGGAATTCCAGCCTGGCAGCAACATCGGGCTTTTTGAAATGGGTGCGCTGAAAGAGGATTTGGAGGAACGACTCGGCTGCCAGGTGGACCTGCTAAGCCGACGCGCCGTGGAGCGCAGCCGCAATCCCATCCGTCGCGCCGCGATCCTCGCTCATCACATCCCGATTTATGCCCGTTGAAAAACAGACCGCGCTGTTGCGGGATATCCTTGATTCCGCCCAGACCATCCGCACGTATCTCAACGCAGTCAGTCGGGAGTCCTTCATGGCTGACATGGAAAAGCAAGATTGATCGGATTATGAGTGACGAATTTGTCCTGCGCCGAACCAGCAATCCCAGCACCCCTTCATTCACCAGCGTCCACGCGGCGCAACTGAGGACGGAACTGCCGGCGAAGATGGCGAGGTCGCGTTTTTCCAGCGGGCCGAAGCGGCCCTTGCGGAGGTAGGCGGTGGTGAGAAAGGAATCGGTGAGGCTGGAGAGGGCGACGAAGGCCAGCGGGCGCGAGCGCGGCAGGCGCAGCACGGCATGTAGGAACCGCGAGGGCAGGGCTGGCAGACGGTTTGCAAAGGACCTGATGAGGGCTTGCAGGGTTTGCATCACGCCGACGCCGAGCCAGTCGATGCCCATACGTTGATAGGCGTGCAACACGCCGAAGTTGATGAGCACCGCACCCACGGACATCGCGACCGCGCCGGTCATGCCGTGGTAGCCTTGGACATGCGCCGCTGCCTCCCCGGCCTTTCGGGCGGTTTGGCAGCAATGTTGCGGTCATTGCTAACCGCTTTTGGCAGAGGATTCGTAAGTCCTCATCCGTCGGAACTGACGAGTTAAGTCAAGCGATGAGGAGTGGATGGGGGCAAGGAAAATGAAATTCCATATTACCAAATCCAATCTCGGACGGATCACCGACCCTAGCTGGGAGCTCTTAAGTGAAACAACACCCGCCCCCCTCTCCTTCCCGTTCTCAATCTTCCAGATAGAAAAGCAGGTCGCTGAGGGTGTCGAGAATGGTGCGCAGTTGATTCCAGTCCCGCGCATCGATGGCCACGGGGATGGCGGCGAGGCTGGTGTGGATGGCGGCGGCATCGGTTTCCGGCACGCCTTGATCGAGAAGTTTGCCAGCGCGGTTACGCAGGCTCTTGGCGGAGGCGAGCAATGCGGAGGAGTTCGCCGGTCCCTCGTTTTCTGGAGCGGATAGATCGACGGATTCTCCGTCATACTCCGAAGTGAATTCGTCGTCCTCATCTTCGGCTTCCTCATCATCTTCTGAAAATGCGGCGTCCTGTTCTTCGAAAAGAGCGGCGAGATTAGTGCGGGCGGCATCGAGATTGATCCGATGTTGACCGGCGGTATCGATGGTGACGGACTTGGCCAGCCCGGTGCGTTTTTCGGTGGCCGTGGCGGTGAGCAAGCCGTTCAGATCGATGTGGAACTGGACGATGATTTCGTTACCGGCGGGCACATCGGAGAGCCCGGTGACCATGAACTCACCGATGCTGAGGTTCTCGGAGGGGTCATCGCTTTCACCCTGGTAAACCTGAACTTCGACCTTCTCCTGGAAATCTACCTGGGTGGTGAACAGGTCGGCCTTGGTGACCGGCAACGGTGTGCCACGACGGACAACCGGGCAGCAGCCGAGGATTCTCCCCATGAAATCATGACCGACCACGGCGAGCACGCTGTAGGTGTGGGCGGAAATATCGACCAGAATCGCCGGAGTCGGTTGCCCGGCAAGGGTGGCTCCCTGAATGGCCGCCCCCATGGCAACGACCAGATCCGGGTTGATTTCATGGCGGGGTTCCATGTCGAGAGTCCGCATCAGCAGCTCCTGCACCGCAGGGGTGCGGGTGGCACCACCGACGAGCATGATCTTATCGAGTTGGTGCGCGGTGATACCGGCGTCGGCAATCGTGCGCTGAACACAGTCGAGCGTTTTCACCAACCACGGATCAATCAGTTGTTCGTAGTCATAACGGGAGATCTCGGTTTCAAGGTGGCTGGCAGGGGTGAGATATTCTTCCCGGACGGTGGCGAATGGTTCGTCAGACAGGTGGATTTTGGCGATTTCCATGGCGCTCTTGAGGCGACGGTGTGCGGCAGCGGGCAGGGAGTCCGCGTGTTTTTCCCGCAAGCGTTCCTCGCCCAGATTGGTGAGTGCTTCGTCGAAATCATCTCCTCCGAGGTGGATGTCACCATGGCTGGCACGGACCTCGACGATGCCGTTTTCGACACGCACCACAGATACATCGAAGGTGCCTCCCCCGAGGTCATAGACAAGAAGGGTTTCATTTTCCGAAGTGTCGGATTGGCCCGCTCCATAAGCGAGAGCCGCAGCGGTGGGTTCATTGATGATGCGCAGAACCTCCAGTCCGGCGAGACTGCCGGCGTCCTGAGTGGCCAGACGCTGGCGCTCGTTGAAAAAGGCGGGAACCGTGATGACCGCCTGGGTGACAGACCTGCCGAGGTGGGCTTCGGCGGCTCGCTTGAGTTCGCCGAGAATCAATGCGCTGATTTCCTCCGGCCGGTAGGATTTTCCAACCAGCTCGGCGGTGGCGTCGGTGCCCATGAGCCGCTTGATCGAGAGAACCGTGTTTTCCGGGGCGGAGATGGCTTGGTTCTTTGCCGCTTGGCCGACGACCAGCTTGCCGGTGGGATCGATGCCGACGACGCTGGGCATCGTAAGCTGGCCATTCACCGGAATGACCGTGAGCTTGCCGTCCTGGGCGACGGCGACAGAGGAGTTGGTGGTCCCGAGATCGATACCGATGACGAGTGGCGGGAAGTTCTGGTTCATGAGTGAATGGGCATCGCAGTTGGAAAATCAGCGGGCAGAAACGCGGGAAACCCGGACCTGGGCCGGGCGGACAAGCTGGTCGGATGCGGTATTCCTCCACCCTGGAAGGATCTCCACAAGCACCGTGTGGTCGGGTTTTTCCGGGTCCACGGTGGATTCGACGGCGGTCATGATGTTCGGATCAAAGGCGCGGTCCATGACATCCAGTCGCTCCAGACTTGCCCGTTGCATGGTGGCCGCAAGGTGACTGCGGAGAATGGAAACGGCATCCGCCTGCATTTCCCAGGCTTCTCTCCATGCTTCCACCTGTCGGCGTGCGCCCGGCCACCATGGATCGCGGGCTGCGGGCGGACGGGCAAATCCATGGGCCACACGGTCGATGCGGTCCGCAAGTTCCACCAGCGCCAGCGCGCCAGATTGCGGCAGCCCATCACATGGCGGCGACGCGGCGGATGTGATGGCCGGCAAATTGCGCACTGCCTTGTGAGTGTCGTTGGACGTGGCGGAGAGCGCGTCGAGCAGACCGCCGAAGTTTTTCAACACCTCGAGTACCCGCCGGTTGCCGCGACGGTTTTCCTCGGTGCTGGCAACGAGTTCCTCATGCAGTGCTTCAAGTGTGATTTCCGAATCCTCTTCCTCTTCGGAAAACTCCTCATCGTCGGGCATGTTCAATGAATCATTGGGTGGCATCATGGGATGGAAAATAGAGATGGAAATTTCACTTCGATTGTTCCCGCAGGGCGGCGTTGGCGCAACCATGCAGGAAGGTGCGGAATGCGTCCGCTCCAGGCGGTTTCATTTTTCCGGGAAGCCGGGCAAAATCCTCCAGAGCCCGCAACGGACCGATCCGCTCCGACGGCAGGTGAAACAACAGCCAGTGGCGACGGTCGGCGGCAGTCCGCGTCGCCTGATAGGCCTCCTGGATGACCTGGAATTCGCGCGGCCGGTGCTCCGGCGGATAGCGGCGCAGTAAATTCTGATAGGCCGCGCGCACTTCTTCATCGGTGGTATCCACCGGCACATCGAGGACGAGAAACGGGTTCATAATGTTAGAAAAGATCGATCTGGCGGGGATCAGGAGCGGATTTTTTCGCGCTTTTTTTCGCCTTTGCGGTTTTTGCGGAACGAGAGGGGCCGAATGCGGCGGTGAGAGCCAGGATGGCCATATCAAGATTCTTCTTCTTCACGCCCATGCCTAACAAAATCTGACGAATGGTCTCCACCGCCACGTCGTCTCCGTTGATAATGGCGACCTTGAGGTCGTCCATGTACCGGTCCGGAGACAATATGCCGCTAGTGTGGGGTTCTTCATCTTCATCGTCATCCCATATATCGTCATCATCCCATGTGTCATCGTCCCCGTCGTCGTCTTCATCGAAGAAGCTGCCGAAGGGCTGTTGAAAACTCCCGTTCTTGATAGCCTTTTGCAACTCCCTTGCCCGCGCCGCAATCGCGGGAAGCCCTGCGGCCTCCGCGTCGGCAATGATGGATTTCAGGTATTTGGGGTGATTCCGGGGTTCTCCGGAGTCGCAAAGCAGACTTGCCAAGCGGAGACGCGGATCCGTTTTTTTCGAACCGCAACTCACCTGTTGGTGAAGCGCATTGGCAATGTCCCGGGACACCAACGCAATGGCATGAGAGGCGGTCTCCGAGGCCCCTTTCTTGAGGGCATTAATTCCGTCAAGTGTTTCCAGCAAACCCGCCGGGTCAGCCTGGAGTTGGCCGGGAGCCACCAAATACCCCAGAGCCTTCAGGAGCCGGTCACTGGCAGCTTTCGTGTGTTTCCATCCCCAGCCGGAGATGTAACTGGTGAAATTCATAATCCGCAGCATTTCAAGCAGGGACTTCCATGTGCATTCGGATGAAGACCTGGCCACGGTCCATGCCCGCTCCCATTCCTTACGGGGTGGCACACCATAGACGGACGCCAGCGTGATGGCAAAAAACAAGCGAACCAGACCCGAGGGAGCCATCGCGACGGAATCCGCCTCCGCCTGTGTGCCGGTCTCGGACTCCTGCTCCAACAACGACCGCCGGACCCGCGCCATCCAGCGACTGAGCATGTAGTGACCGCTTGGCGCGTTTTCTAACAATGGATCGATCGCCGCCCACAAGTCTGCGGTTGAGGCACCCTTGCTACCGACCTCCCGCACCCGCAGAACTAAAGCAATCACGATCCTTTCCTTGATCGCCTTATCAAGTGGATCCAGAGCCAGCGCGGTTTGCAGCATGGTGATGCCTTTGGGATAACTCTTGCGGGCAATGGCACGGTCCCCGGCAAGAATTAGGATGCCTTTGTTGCGGGGGAATTTTTCCACCAGATCGTCCAGCATCTTGTTGCTCCGCTTGGTGTCGTCCTGCCTGATCAAAAGAGACACCAAGCCAAGCCACGCACCCTCATTCGCCTCATCGGACTCAATGGCTTTCTCATAGGCCTTGACTGCCTTGGCCGCGCTCTTACGCACCTCAGAGCCGTCAAAATCGAACGGGTTGCTCAGCTCGCCTGGTTTTCCCAAGGCGTCGCCAAGCCATTGCCATGCCAGCGAGTCACGCTGCCGATCCGGCCCATGACATCTTTGCCACAGATCAATGACCATCCGCCAGCATCGATCCAATTCGCCGTGTGGCATCTCACCATTTTCCGCGACACACATCGAGCGCAAAACCGCCAGCACCGACTTGGGAAAGTGAGAATTGGTCTTCGCCCGCTCATTGCCGAATCGCAGGTAAAATTTTTCAGAATCCGACCAATCATCCTGATTCATGCGGGCATGGGATGGCAGGATCGCATCCGTCAAAAGAGCCGGTAATCCGGAAACAACGGACGGAAACGAATCTTTCATGCCAGCCGCCAGATCATCGAACGCCTGGATTCGCCTGCCCGCCTTCCATGAGGCGGAGGCGCTTAAAATCGGTGCCGCCCACGCTGCTGGCTGACCGGTGACCGCCAAATAAAACGGAATCGTGGCGGTGGCCGGTGCCGGGCGCGCACCCGCGACCAGATCCGGGGCCAAGGACGCCGCCGCCCGCGCCAAAGCCCCAGTGGGTGGCAATTGCCCGAAACACTGGCGGGAAGTTTCACGATCATCCTCGAAAACACAGCGCACGCCGCGCAGGAAAATCCGCCACTGCCAGAAAACCGACTGCCTCGGCAGGTCACGCAGGGCATGTTTTGCCTCCTCCCACCGTCCGTCACCGGTCGCGGCACATGCGGCGCGCACCGCCTTCAACTCCGCGGCCAACCGCGCGGCCTGCGCGTCAGCGCCCTCATCATCCGTCACAAACCCATCCGTCACCAGCAAATCGACAGCTCCCTGATCCGCAGGTGAAACAACAAGCGCCTTCATCAATGCCTCGTCCGCCCTCAACGCGGCCTCCCACCATCCCACCTTACCGGAATCCTTCAGCGCAGCCACCTGACGCTTGCTTGTCGGCGCGGCCATTTCCGCCCGCAGCATGGCCATTGTATCCGCCGGGGCAAAAGTTGCCAGATAGGTCATCACTGTTTCCGCATCCTTGACCAGCCCTTTGCCAAGCATATCGCGCACCAATCCCACATTCGCCCGGATGAGTAAAACCAGATACCGCCCGCGGTCCTTCTTGCACAATTCCTTGGCCGCATCCCGCGCTTTTCTCCAAAGCCCCGCCTCTATCAACTGAAGCACCCGCGCACCTTCAGAATCGTTTGCAAACTCCTTTGGATTTCCACTCATTCCCCTCGCGGAGCGAACTGTGAGTTCCAGAGAGAATCAAGCTTGAATTGAAACACCCATCACTCACCGGTTTCCTCATTACCGGTTTGCTCTTGCCTAGGCAAACCCGTCATTTAAACTGGTCATCGTGAAAACAATCAATGCGACGGAATTCAGAGGAAATCATCCCAAGCTTCTCGATAAAATCCAGCACTCGTCGTGAATCCGGCCATTCAAACTGACCTCAGCATCTCAGCATTTCCCCCCCTCATGAACCCCTTCCGCGAAGATCTCGTTGCCCGCTCGATGGCGGAGCCCTGCACTGTTGTGATCTTCGGAGCTACTGGCGACCTCACACATCGCAAGCTCATCCCCGCTTTGTATAACCTGGCGGTGGATGGCGAATTGCCGACGGGAGTGAACATCATCGGTTTCGCACGTCGCGAAAAATCCGACGCCGAGTTCCGCGCTGGCTTGGCCGGGATCAACCAAAACGTTTCACGCTCCGGCCATGATGATTGCGTTTGGAACTCATTCATCGAAACCGTGAGTTATCATCAATCCGAGTTCACGGATGAGGCGGGATACCGCAGCCTAGCAGATAAACTCGATGCGATCGATACCGCACGCGGCGGCAAAGGGAATCGTTTGTTTTACATTGCCTCCGCACCTGAGTTCTTCGATGAAATTCTCATTCATCTCAAAAACGCCGGACTCAACCAAGCGGGGGAGGGGAGGTGGGCGCGGGTGATCGTTGAGAAACCCTTCGGAGCCGATCTCGCCACCGCGCGCCACCTCAATGAAGTGGTCAACGCCACTTTTGAGGAAAAGGACACCTATCGAATCGACCACTACCTCGGCAAGGAAACCGCGCAGAACCTGATGGTGCTGCGTTTCGCCAATGCCATCTTCGAGCCACTCTGGAACAGCAAACACATCAGCCACATCCAGATCACCTGCGCTGAAAATCTCGGCATGGAAGGCGGCCGCGGCGCTTATTATGATACCGCCGGAGCCCTGCGCGACATGGTTCAGAACCATCTGCTGCAACTGCTCAGTCTGGTGGCCATGGAACCGCCAACCGATCTAACCGCCGATGGCGTGCGCGACGAAAAAGTCAAAGTCATCCGTTCGCTGCGCAAGTGGGACACACTGGAAAAAGTCGCCGCCAACGTAGTGCGTGCCCAATACACCGCCGGCCACGTCGATGGCATTGCGGTGCCCGGCTACCGCGAGGAAGACCGCGTCAATCCGCAAACTGACACCGAGGCCTACGTGGCGGTTCGATTGCTCATCGACACCTGGCGCTGGAGCGGCGTGCCGTTCTACATCCGCATGGGCAAGCGTCTGCCGAAGAAATCCACCGAGATTTCCATTCACTTCAAGGACGCGCCCTGCGTGCTTTTCAACAAGCCGTGCAATGGCATCCCCGGCGGAAACGTGCTGGTCATCCGCATCCAACCGGACGAAGGCATCTCGCTGCGCATGGTTTCCAAAATCCCCGGCAACAATCTGCGCCTCGAACCGGTGAAAATGGATTTCCACTATGCCACCAGTTTCGGCAAAACCAGCCCGGAAGCCTACGAACGACTTTTGTTGGATGCCATCGCCGGGGACGCCACCCTCTTCGCCCGCCGCGACGAAGTGGAGGAGGCATGGAAGTTCATCGACCCCATCGAGCACGCCTGGCACCAATCGGCCCCCCCGCCGCCAATGGCCGCATTCACCGCCGGCAGCTGGGGCCCCAAGGAAGCCGACGAACTCCTCGCCCAAGACGGCAACCAGTGGCGGCGGCTGTAGCGGAGCGTCGATGGTCTCCGCACTTTTTCCCGAAGGTGAAGCGCCAAGCGCCCATTTGGTTACACATCCACACTTGGCAAGGTTGATAACCCGAGCAAAAGCGAATCATTTGAGCCCGCATGCGGCAGACAGTCGGTGCCGATTTTGTGCGAAGAGCCGGTAGGCGGAATCAAAGATCCACCGGCAGCCCGGCAGGACGGAAAACAGATACAAAGGCGTGGTCCACCAGATGCGCCGCATTGCATATCGATAAGCGTCCGCGCCCGCCAGATGCGTGCCATCCGTCAAAAGCAGGCGAAGGTCGTCCAGCAGGATTACCGGTGGCAGCTTGAGCTTTTCCATCACCCATGGTTCCTGCAATGCGGCGATGCCGAACCCGCGCCGCCGCAGTGCTTTTTCCCAGAACCAAACGCCGCGGCGACAAAATCCGCAGGAATCATCGTAGAGAATCCAACCTGCCGAAAGCTTGTTTTCCCCAAACGCTTTCATTGCAAACGACCTCTCTGTTGCACGCTGCGGATGATTCCTTCCACCTGAAGCACGCTCAACGGAACTATTTTTTAAAAAAAGCAGCAATCTGATTTCTTAATTTTAAACTGATTTCTATCCTGGCCACCTCCATCCGCCAGTTGGACCGCGATTCGCAACAACTCGGCTCTGCCATCGAACACCTCCAGCAATTGCTTGTTTCCCTGCCGCAAACTCCGCCTCAGCACCAACCCGCCAACCCACCCGATAGATGAAATCTCCGATCCTGCCTCTGATTTGTGGTGTCGCCACTGCCGTGATGACCGCCGCCGGCATCAGTCACTGGTGGTCACTGCGCCAGTTCATCACGCTGATGGATGCGGATGCCCTCAGGGTCCCTGCGCAAATCATTGCTCCCACCACACCATCCGCGCCCGTGGTCAGTCGCGAGGAGGTCGCTCCGCAAGCAGTCGCCACTCAAGCAGTCGCCGCGCCCGTTCAGGCCGCGCCGGATCCCGCCCAGCAGCAGTTTTACGAAAAACTGCTCTCTCGCATGGAAAGCCTGCAAATCCAGAACCGCGACCTGTTGGACCAACTGGCCGAGACCAACCGCGACCTGATGAAACTTGAATTCCGCGTCGATACCCACTCGGAGTCGTTCCGTCCGCTGCCAGTTGCGGAAGACCGGCCGTTCACCCTCATCGATCAGGATCTCGGCGTGCTGCCGCCGCGCGCGGAACCCGTTTTGTTGCCAGATGGTGAATAAATCGGGCGTCTCCCGCGTTTCTGATTCGCGTCTTACTTTTTATTCGCAGGCTCCGGGCAGAATGCCCGCGCCACGTGGCCCGGACATTCTGCCCGGAGCCTTCACTCCAAAGTTATTTTGATTTCCGACTCTCAAAACCGTTTTTCATCAATCGTCTTGTGCGGCAGCATGTTATGGCTTGCCGCTTGTGCATCCTTGCAATTTTCGGACGCTGCACCGGCGTGGCAAAACCAACTTACCGCGCCTGTGCCAGGTCCTTGGTCCGCCATCGCGCCTTCCTCGCTCGATTTTGAAGTCAGTTGGAAAGGCATGCTCGACTCCGGCCGCCTGCGCATCGAGTTCGAGCCCAAGGACGGCCGCAAGCCGGGGTTGCTCGTTGTCCGCTCGTCCGCCGCAAGCCGTGGGCCTGCCGCCGCATTGTTTCCCTACCGCAGCAATTTCTGGTCCGAGATCCACCCTGAATCGCTCAGGCCGCAATTCTTCCACTCCGTGGAGACCGACCGCCGTGAAACCGTCACCAGCACCACCCGCCACTTCCACGACCGTGTCGAGTCGGTGGAAATCACAGAACCGCTCGGGAAAGGAAAAACCAAGCGCAATGATCGGGTTTTCAAGTTCAGTCCGGCATACGATATCTTCTCCGCAATGCTGCACGTCCGCAGCCAGGCACTTGTGGCCGGCGAGCGCATTACGCTCGTCGTGCATCCTTTCGACAATCCCTACCTGCTCAATGTCAGGGTGGTCGGACGCGAAATCCACTGCGAACGCAGGACCATCCGCCTGGGCGTGTCGATGCAGAAGATCGACCGCGATACACTTGAACTGCGCCCTTACAAGAAGATGAAGCGCGAGGCCACGCTATGGCTCAGCGATGATGAAGAGCGTATCCCCGTGGAATTGCGCGCGGCGATCTTCATCGGTGATGTCCGCGCTGTTCTAACGGATTTCCGCAAGTTGTGAGTTCAATGCACGGTCGGCCCCGCATCGCCATCGCCGAAGGCAGCGCGTGGCAGGCGCACCCGCTCGACAAGCATCTCGATTTCCGCCGAGGGTTTCCCGGTGAAGCGCGAGACCACCAGCGTGACGGCGAAGTTGATCAGCATGCCAATGCTGCCGATGCCTTCGGGTGAGATGCCGAAGAGATATTGCGAGGGATCGCCCTGCACGCCGAAGAAGCCGAAGCAGAAATACCAGATGTAGGTGAGCGTGAAGAGCATGCCCGCAACCATGCCACTTACCGCGCCCTGCCAGTTCACACGTTTGGAAAAGATTCCCAATACGATGGCCGGGAAGAATGACGAGGCGGCCAGGCCGAAGGCGAAGGCCACCACTTGCACCACGAAACCCGGAGGGTTGACGCCGAAGTAGCCGGCGATGATCACCGCCACGCCGGCGCTCAGACGGGCCAGTGCCAGTTCGCCTTTTTCAGTGAGTGATGGCCGCAGCGTGCGCTTCACCAGATCATGAGCCACCGAGGTGGAGATCACCAACAGCAAGCCGGCTGCGGTGGAGAGTGCCGCGGCAAGTCCTCCAGCCGCCACCAATCCCACCACCCACGCCGGCAGCGACGCGATCTCGGGGTTGGCCAGCACGATGATGTCGGGATCGACATAAAGTTCGTTGGTGCTCGCGCTGGGAGGGTTGAGCAACAGGCGTTCGCCAGAGGCTCCCCGCGTTTCCTTACTACTGGGCGGCGCGAAAACCGGTGCCACCTTGGTGGTGCCTGGATGCTTTTCGATCGCCGGCCCGCTCGCATCATAACGCACAGTGCCGTCGCCATCCTTGTCCACCCAGGCGATGAGTCCGGATTTCTCCCACTGCTTGAACCATGAGGGAAGCTCCACATACGCGGTGTTGGAAACCGCCTGCAGCAGGTTGGTCCGCGCGAAGACCGAGACCGCCGGCGCAGTGGTGTAGAGGATGGCGATGAACAACAGCGCCCAAAACGCCGAACCGCGCGCGTCGCTGACTTTTTTCACCGTGTAGAAACGCACGATCACATGCGGCAGTCCCGCCGTGCCGACCATCAACACCAAGGCGATTGCGAACACGTCGGTCATCGGCTTGGTGCCGCTGGTGTATGGCGCGAAACCGAGTTCCTGGCTCAGGCGGTCGAGGTTCTCGACCAATCCCGCCGAGCCGTCCTTGAGATCGGCGGCCAGTCCGAACTGGGGTATCGGGTTTCCAGTGAGCATCAGCGAGATGAAAATGGCGGGCACCATGTAGGCGAAGATCAGCACGCAATATTGCGCCACCTGCGTGTAGGTGATGCCCTTCATCCCCCCGAGAACGGAATAGAACAACACGATGACCATGCCGATCACCACGCCTCCCTCTACCGGGATTTCCAGGAAGCGCGAAAACACCACGCCCACACCGCGCATCTGGCCGGCGATGTAGGTGAAGGACACCAGGATGGCGCAAGCGATGGCCACCAGCCGTGCGGTCCGCGAGGCGTAGCGGTCGCCGATGAAATCCGGCACCGTGAACTTGCCGAAGCGCCGCAGATACGGTGCAAGCAGCAGTGCCAGCAGCACGAAGCCTCCGGTCAGGCCCATCAGATAGACCGAGCCATCGCGGCCCATGAAGGAAATCATGCCCGCCATGGAAATGAACGATGCGGCGCTCATCCAGTCCGCACCGGTGGCCATGCCGTTGGCGATCTTGGGCACGCCGGTGCCTGCCACGTAGAAGTCACCGGTGCTGCGCGCCCGCGTCCAGATGGCGATGCCGATGTAGAGGCCGAAGCTCAGCCCCACGAGAATATAGGTCCAAATCCGGATGTCCATGCAATGAGTGATGCTGCGAGATTGTTGTTAGATCATCCAACTCATGAATTCTCGCGGCCCTCGCCCGAGGTCCCCTTGAGAAGTTGGCGGTCGAGACGGTTCATGATGCCGGCATAGGCGGCAATGATCAGCACGAAGGCGCAGACGCTGCCTTGCTGGGCAAACCAGAAGCCGAGTTTGAGCCGGGTGCCCGGCAGGTAAAAGCGGTCGAGCTGATCGACGAAAAGAATTCCGCAGCCATAAGAGACGATGAACCAGATACTCAGCAGCACGGTGAGCCAGATCAGGTTTTTCCTCCAATAGGCGCGTTTGGCTTCTTCGCTGGGTAATTGTTTCATGGTGGTGGCGACTGATTAGCCACGCCCCGCAGCAGGTGTCATGCCCGAATTCTTGATTCAAAAAAATTCATCCCATTGGATGGGCGGGGAATGCCGCTTGCGAAGCGCGGACTCCCGCGCTTTGGTGCGCATGCCCGCCATGATGATGCGCACCCTTCTTCCGCTCACCCTTGCCTTGTCCACACTGGCTTGCGCCAGCGCTTTTGAGCTGCCGGCCTCTTCCACGCAGTGCCTGGTAGGTATCGCGGAAAGCTGGGACAGCTCGACGGTGACACTGCGTTTTCATGAAAAATCCGGGGGCCGCTGGGTCCAGCGCGGCGAATCATGGCAGGGACGCCTCGGCAAAAAAGGACTCGTCTGGGGCCGCGGCATTCATCCGCTGCCCGCAGGGACCGCCACCAAGAAAGAGGGCGATTGGCGCGCACCGGCAGGTGTTTTCTCCCTCGGCGGCGCATGGGGATACGATACCTCGATCCGCAAACACCCGCGGCTGTCTTACCGCCAAGTCACGCCGCGCGACTTGTGGGTGGAGGATCCCGCCTCCGAGCATTACAACCGCCATTTGATTCTCGAGCGCGATCCCTCGACGCCGTGGGAAAAGAAGCAACAGATGAAACAAACCGATCCTGCGCACGCCTTGAAACTTTTCATCGCCCACAACGCACCGCCCAATGTGGTCCCCAACGAAGGTTCTTCGATCTTCTTCCACATCTGGCGTAGCGGCGGTTCCAAGCCCACCGCCGGTTGCACCACCATGGCCGAGGCAAAACTTCGCGATCTCATCACACATCTCGATCCCGACCGGCAGCCGCTCTACGTGCTGTTGCCAAAAGCCGAATATGAAAGATACCGCGGGCCGTGGAAACTTCCCTAAAAATCAGACATCCTGTCGCCTAGGCTGCTTAACTGAAACAAATCCGCAGCGGCAGCGAACGCATCCCGCATGGCGTGAGCGGAGGAATGAAACAAGGCGTTGTAGCCGTATCCATACAGTCCTCTTATATCACCGGCCTTGAAACGTATGGCGGCTTCACCCTCGCAAATCCGTAGGCACGAATTCCCATACCGGGCAAGCTCTAACTGGGGAATTTTGCCGGCTCATTTCCCGATTGTTCCAAAAAAATGGTTCACTTCGAGCAACAAGCGTCCCTTGGCGATGGGCAGGGTGAATGAGCCATCGGCATTTTGCGGCAGCTCTTCACCGGTTTCAAAGATACGCACGGTCTTTGCGTTTGCCGGAAGGTGGAGGCTTTCCCCCGCGAAGCTCATGCGCTCCTCGATCACGTCAATGTCCAGGGCTTTCCGCAGCGGCACGTAATGCAGCAGGGTGAGCAGCAGATCCTTGCCGCGGCGGCGCGGCACGCAAAGCACGGTGGTCGGCAGCGCCGCGCCGAATGGTGCCGCGCCGATGAGCCGCGCCATCGCCTGCTTCCAGACATCGCGTGCGGCCAGGTTGCCGGTCTGGCGGTATTCACGGAAAATCGGGTCGGCGAAATAAACGAAGTTTTTCCCGGTCACGACGGCGGGAAAAGAATTTGGCTTCGCCACCGGCGGCGTCTGCATGTGCGAACTGAAGTGCGCTTCGGTGCGGTTGAAATACGGCGGCACGCGTTTCACCAGCACTTCGGTTTCCTTGCCATGAAGGATGTTCAAGCCGGCGGCATAGAAAACCCGGTCGCTGTCGCCGAGCCGCCAGTAGGTCGGGAACTTTTCCGTTTCGCCCGCCATTTGCAGCGGCAGGAATTCCGGCAGCGCGCGGTGGCTGGCCAGCAGCTTGCCGCCGCGTTTTTGAAACTGGCGGAGGTTTTCCAGCAGTTTTTCCGTGAAGACAATATGGTCGGGCAGGATGACCAGATCGAAATCGGCGAGATCGCTGGCATCATCGATCACGGCGCTGTCATAGTGCGCCTCGTCACACATCTGCACCGCGCCTTCGATGATCTTGTCGCACAGGCCGGCATCCAGCGTTGGGTCGTTGGGCAGCACGATGCCGACTTGTGGCATGGCTTTTGAGCCGGCGTAAAACGGCTCCGCGGCCTCGCACTGTTGATAGACTTTGCCGATGAGTTCGTAAGCGGCGGGGTCCGGCCTGCCGCGCGGCGGGAGTTGGTCGCCCACGCTGTTGCCGCCGCCGAGAGCCTGCGAGCGGAAGCATTCATATTCGAGTGCGGCCTGCGGTTTGATGCCGCCGAAGTCTCCCCATGAAGTCTGGAACCTTCCGGTCATGCCCAGCCATGGCTTGCCCCAGTGCGCCAACTGCCGCGCCTGCCGCGGAAAATGGAAGTAGCCCCATTGGCCGGACGGCAATGACTCGATTTCGTAGTGCGTCGCGGTGCCAGGACGGCTGCGCGAACCGAGACGGCTGTCGGTGAACATGGCATTCGTGCCGTTGAAAAAGATCGTGGCCTGCGGTCGCAAGCCGCGAACCAGCCGCGTGAACCGTTTGGCGAAATGCGTTTGCGCCAAATCCTGAAAGCGCGCCTGCGTGGCGGCGTCCTTGCCGAGCAATCCGTGCCTGGTGCGGAATTTGAGACTCTCATCACTCCAGCAGCATTGGCCGTCGAAAAACACGATGTCGAAAAACAGTCCGTCCACGTCATAACGTCCGATGATCTCGCGGACATGCGCCTCGATGTAGTCCTGATAGTCGGGATGCAGCCAGTTGTTGAACCACCAGGTGAAGTTGTGGTCACCGGACCGTAGAAACGAGCCGTCGGCCCGCACCATCCGCCACTCCGGGTGCTTGAACGCCACGTCCTCTTCCCATGCGACGGTCGTATAGATCGGGCAGCGGATGCCTTCGCGGTGCAATGCCTCGATTTGTTCTCCCAGCAGATCACGGCCTTTGAGGGCAGGATGTGGAGTGCCAACCTTCGTCGGGTAATAACTCATGCCATGATGGCATTTCGCAAACACGGTCACGCTGTTGATGTGGGCGCGCTTCATCGTCCTCGCGAATTCCCGGGCATCGAACTCGCGGCCGACATCGGGAATCAGCGGCGAGGTGTGGAAGTCCAGGTGAACCTGGCGCTGATGGCTGGCGAGGATGGTGTTGGAATTCGGTTTCATGGTTTCAAGGTTGAATGAATGATTTTTCCCGCAGGCACGGGCATGACCAGCGGCGCTTGCTCCAGCTCCAGCGCCAGCTTCGGCAAATCCGCGGCGGGCAGCGCGATCAGGCCGCGTAGTTGGAACTCGCCGTTGTCAATCACCGGCCGGTGTGGCGGAACGAACTCCGGCTGATCCCGCATTTCGAGCGTGTGGCGTGTTGCGCGAACGAGTGTTGCAGCCAGTGTTCCATCACGCGTGTTGAAATTATAGAGACAATCGCTGGCGAAGCCGAAGCGCGGTTTACCCTTGGCATCCACCACGCGCACCCAGCGGCCGCCGGGAGCTTCGCCGCAGGGCCCGCGCCGCAACACGCCGCCGGGTACGTCGTAATCCGCAACCTCGCCGCCGGGCAGCAGGAGTTTCACGCGGGTGCGTGGCTCGTCGAAAAACAAGCGTGCATCCCAGTCCACCGCCGGCCGTTGCCGGTGCAGCCGAAAGGTGAAATCCAGCCGAGATTTTCCGCTCTCGAAACGCACACACAGCGCCGCCCGCAACGGCCCGTGTTCCAGCACCTGCGTCGCGGTGATCTTCCACTTGGCGAGCACATCGTTGAACTCCAGTGCGTCCGCTTCCTCATAAAGTCCGCCCCAAGAACCGAAGGCATCCACCACCGTCACCACGCTCAATCCATCACCAGTCAGCAAGGATTTCCCGGCGGAAAGAATTCTAACTCCGCCGGCACCCACAACCGCGCTTACAGAAAGCAACCCTGATGAAATCGTTTGTCCGTTCTTGCTCACTTTCACATGCGGCGCGGCGACTTTCACCGGCTTGCTGCCCTCGACCCAGCCGACGGTGAAGACTTCCGCGCTACCGGCCGGCAGCTTCGCGTCGATCAGCACACGCCGCCGCCACGGCAAATTCGGCATGAACTGGTGTTCGGTTTCGATCACTTGAAAGGGCACTTTGCGCCCGCGGCTGTCGCGCACCTCCACGGGCACTTCTCCGGGTTTTCCGACATATGGGCGTATCGGTCGGTAGTCCAATGAAGCCTCCAATTCCAGCGGACCGTGATAGCTCTGCGGGTGCGGATTGATCGCAAGGAACGGCACGGCGCACGGATAATCTCCGGCGGGCGCTTTGACGGGAATATCCAACCGCAATGCGAGGGCGAGAAGGGCCTTGCGTTCCTGTTCGCGGATGCCGTGCCGGACGCCGCCGAGTTGTTCGAGCTGTTCCCGCAAGGCCCGCTCGGTGGATGTGCCGGGAAGGATGTCATGAAAGGAATTGAACAAGACCTGCCGCCACAGACTGTCCATGTCGGCCGCGGCGGGGCGCAGCGGTTTCGGCAGTGCGGCGCTCAATGCCTCCAAACGCAGAATGCCGGACTCGGCCTTGCGATAGTTGGTCTTGATGCGCAGCGCGCTGGCATAGCAGCCGCGCAGGCAGAAATTCAGTTCGCCTCGAACGACCGGGAGTTGGATTTTTTTTCGGCGAAGCTCGGTTTCCACCGCCGCGAAATACCGATGCAGGCCGGAGAACTCGACGTTCACTTCCGGATGCGCTTTCGCCCACACCGCGATGTCATCCAACTGCCGCCGGGTCGGACCGCCACCGTGATTGCCGAGTCCGAAAGGCACGAACAGGTGCGACACGGGTTCGGCGGGCGCGGCCGCAAGATACGCATCGAGACGACGTGGCATTTCATCGCGCTCACAGCCATACCATCCGGTGACATAACTCGAGGCGAGCACGCGCCGGCCGTTAGGGCTCTCCCACCAGAATAATTTAGGCTCGCTGCCGCGCTCGGGGCGGCCAAAGGCATAAGCGCGCAGGCCGTGAGCCCGAAGAATATCCGGCAAAAACGCCGTGTGGCCGAAACAATCCGCCGACCAGCCAACCCACGGCTTGCTCCCGAAATGTTTTTTGAAAAACGCCTGCCCCAGCTCGAAGTGTTTGTGCAGCGTGGCCGTGGCGGGCAGGTTCATGTCCGACTGCAGGAACGTGCCGCCGACCACATCCCAGCGGCCGGATTTCACATGGTCTTGGATCGCGCGAAACGCGGCGGGATCGTAACGCTGGATTTCCTCGTAGATGAGTGATTCGCCGCGAATATAGGTCAGCTCCGGCCGCTCTGCCATCAGCGCGAGCACGGTGCGCACGGTGCTGATGGCTTCGTTCAAGCCTTCGTGCGCATCCCACAGCCACACCGGATCCAGATGCGAATTGGCAACAAGGTGAAATGTGGGTTTCGCAGGCGGGGATGGAATTCGCATGGGGTGTTCGTTCAACTTGCGGCGATGTTCTCAGGCCCATTCTTCAGGGCAAGTTCATAGGATGAAAGTTCGAGACGCAACCGCATCGCTTCGCCATGCCAGTGCAGTTCGCTGTTCCATGACGTGCCGGCTTCGGTTCCCAGCCCGCTTTTGGTGTTCACCACCACGAATCGCAGGATGCGCATGGCAGGCATTCCGGGCCACGAACCCTCCCGGGGGCTCAACTCCAGTTCACGCTCCGCATCGTGCCAGCGCAGGGTCCAGTCCTCGCGTTCCCCTCGAGTGTGGCCGAAGCCGTCACCAGCATCGTCGTAGAAACGAAAGCTGCCATCGCGTCCCGGATAGATGCGGATTTCCATCGGTGCGCTTGGATCTTCGCCGACGTGCTGGCGCACAGGGCCGAGCGGCAGGATGGTTCCCGCCGGGACGTAAAGGGGCAAACGGCCCAGCGGCGCGGAAGCCTGGATGGTTTGCCCGCCGTCGAGGCGCTCGCCGCTCCAAAAATCCCACCAATCGCAACCGGCTGGCAGGACGACCGTGCGCCCTTCAGCTTGCGGCGGCAGCTTCTCTCCTCCCGGGCCATGGTGCATGGGCGCGGTGACCGGGCACACCATCAGGGCGGAGCCGCAAAGGAATTGGTCCGCAGCCGCCACAGCGATGGGGTCATCTGGAAAATCGAAGGCCAACATGCGCAGCCATGTCCGCCCATCTTCCACCACGCCCCGGGCCACGGAATAAAGATACGGCACCAAGCGGCTGCGGAAACGGATCATCGTTACGATGCCGTCATGAATTTCCCCGCCGGGCGCGCCGAAATGCCATGGTTCGCGCGGCGTGTCGGTGCCATGCGATCGGAACATCGGCAGGAAAGCGGCGAATTGCAGCCAGCGCAAATAAAGTTCGCGATAGCCGGGGTCGCGCACCCCATCCTCATAATCCCCCGCCCAAAACCACAGCGGCGGGTGATCCGGCTGGCCCAGCCAGCGGCGGCAGCACGCGGTGTTGCCGACAAAAAATCCGCCGATGTCGCAGGTCCACCATGGCATGCCCGTGGCGCTGTAATTGAGCGCCTCGGCAATCTGGCTGCGCAACACATCCCAGCGCGCGCTCACGTCGCCGGACCACACCACCGTGCCATAACTTTGCGAACCGGGAAACGCGGCGCGGGTGAGATTGAGCATGCGCCGCTCCGGGGCGGCGGCAAGCTGGTGTTCCCAGAGACCTTGGGCGTGGCGCAGCGGGTAGAGGTTGATGTGTTCGGGATCGAGATATTTTTTGAACTCGGCGACGTTGGCTGTGGTCCGCCGGGCACGGTCAGGGGCCACCTCGCCAAACCAGTCGGCATTGAAAGGCTCGGCGCAATCGGTCCACCACGCATCCACTCCATGACAAAACAAGCCGCGCTCAACCTGCCGCCAGTAAAGCGCCCGTCCGTTGGGATTCATGGCATCGTAGGTGGTTCCGTCGGCACACAGGAGATTTGCCTCGCGAAACCCGATCTGATCGGGGCCGTCGTTGCGCATGCACGGCCAGATCGACCACATCAGATGCACGTGTTCTGCATGGAGATCGCGCACCAGCCCTGCCGGATCACCAAAGCGTGTGGGATCACAACTCTTCTGCCCCCACCAATCGCCACTCCAGGTTTTCCAATCCTGGACGATCAAATCAAGCGGAATGCCCCGCTGACGAAACTCATGGGCTGTTGCCAGCACCTCGGCCTGGTCCGTGTAGCGCTCGCGGGATTGCACATAACCGAATGCCCACTTCGGCAGCGGTGCCACGGCTCCGGTGAGAGCGCGGAAACGTTCCACGACATGATCGAAGGCCGGGCCCAACAAAAACCAGAAGTCCATGGAATCCTCGCAATCGCAATCCAGCCGCAGGCCCGCCGCCGTGTCGTCGAACTGGATGAAGGAGGCGCTGTCCACCAGCAGTCCCCAGCCACGCGACGACAAGATCATGGGAACCGGCACCTTGGTGTTATGATGGTATAACTCCTGCGTGTGGCCGCGGTAGTCGAAGCATCCATCCTCGTGCGAGCCCAGCCCGAAAATCCGTTCATCCGGCTGTAATTCCAGCAACAGGCTGGTGCGGTAGGCCCGGCGGTCGATCACGGACTCCAGGCCTTCCGCGATGATCTTCACCCCATCAGGCGAGGGCTCGGAGCGGAATCGCGTGTCCGGCCCCACACGATTCACGAGCACATCGGTTTCTTCCAGCCGGCGTCCGCCCCGCAGCGGCTCGCGCACCAACAGCCGGCCCGCGGCATCATGCCACGCCAATGTTAGATTGGCGCGGCTGATACGGATGCGGAGGGCGCGGGTATCAAACCACCAGTCGTCCGCCGTCTCCTCAAGGATCGAGTCCACCGGTTCGGATAGCACGCCGGTGCACAGCAGCGGGGACACGGCCCGCGGATCGCGGCGGGTGTGGATCAGCCGCACGGCATCGGGCGCGGCGGCAACCAGCAGCAGACGCTCCGGACCGAAACACAGTTCCAGCCGTCCGTGGCCATCGTGGGAAACAAGCTCCGCGCACATTGGTTGAGCATGGCTGAGGTCGGCGTTCATGATTCAATAATAGGGCTCAACCAGTTTGCACACACGCTCGACCTCGGCCTCGTCCTGAAATTGAATCAGAATATAGACTCCTTTCGGGCCGATGGAATCGAGCAGCGGCAGCACTTCGTCCGGCGTGACGTTGACAATCTGCACGGATTTCCCGGCCGCAAGGATGCGGCGATACAGGTCGTGCCAGCGCGGGTGCCCGCCGCTTTCGATGCCGGCCTGCGGGGTCCATTCGATGGCGTCGAGCGGCTCGATCTGCAACAGCGCGTCGAGATGCCCCATCGCCTGCGTGCCGTCGAGATGATAGAGCGAATGGTCGAGCCACACGCACTGCGCGGTCAGCGCCGGGACGACAAAGCGCCGATACATCGCGGGCGAAAACATTGCCGAGGAATCGCACTGCAACTTTGCGACCTTGCCCGGCCCCCAGATATGGAATGCGCCATAGGTCGAACTGCCGTCGTCCAAGCGGATC
>CANLKN010000036.1 GCA_947491475.1 Akkermansiaceae bacterium
AGCTGCTCCAGCGATATTCCGCCGGATCCTCAGCCAACCCGGCTCTCACGGGATTCAAATCGATATAAGCCGCGATTGTTCTCGAAGCCAACCCGTCCTCCACCACCACGCTTTTGAACGTTTCCTCCCATAAGTTGCCGCATCTTTTCGTCCGCTTGTTGTGCCAGCGAGTGAAGCGCTGCAGCAATGTTTTCATAAACTCCGATAAATCATGCATCCGGTAAGTGAATCGCCCGTGAACCCGATGCACATACGCCTCGCCATCTGTGGCAAGCCCCTGCGCCACCACCTGCCGCGCCGCCGCCAATTCCTTCGCCACCGCCGCCACAAATGCCTTCGGATACAGCCCGCCGATCCGCTTGAGCAACTCGTCATCCGTCAACGGCCCCTTCGGTCGGGGAGCCACCTCCAGCAGCAAGTGAAAATGGTTGCACATCACGCAATAAGCCAGCACCCGGCAACCGGAGAAATTCTCCATCATGCGCATGTAAATGCGGAACTGCTCTTTATCCTCCGCCGCGAAAGCAAAGCGCTTGTCCACCACCCGCGCGATGCAGTGGTAAATCGCAGGCTTCATTTCCGAATCCTTCTCCGAATCCGCCCAAGGAACAATCCACCTCGCTCGTGCCATGCCCACACCAAATCCCCACCCCGCCAGCCATGCAAGCATTTTTTAATTATTTCTGTCTCTTTTAATAAATCCTCGCAAATGGGGGCGTCAGCGTGACGGATATGCCCTGCATCGGGGCGGCGGCAGGGGAAATTTCAGGGCAATCTTGAATCTTGGACACCGTTGTAATCTTGGTCAAGTGGCGTGCAAGGTCTTTTGCAGCAGGGCGTGATACTCCGCGCGCGGGACGTCGTAGCCTCCGAATTGCCGCAGGTGCGGTGTCATCCATTGGGTGTCCAGCAGATGGTAGTTGAGTTCCCGCAGATGCTCCACCAAAGCGACGAGCGCGATCTTCGAGGCATCGGTCTTGCGGGAAAACATGCTCTCGCCGAAAAACACGCCGGGCAGGGCGACTCCGTAGAGCCCGCCTTGCAAACCTTCCTCGTCCCAACACTCCACCGAGTGGGCGAAACCGAGTTGATGGAGCTGGCAGTAGCTTTCGAGGATGGTTTCATCGATCCACGTCTCCTTGCGGTCGGCGCAGGCGAGCATGACCTCGCGGAAGGCGGTGTTCCATTTGATCTGGAAGGGCTGACGCTTCAAGGCGCGGCGCAAGCCGTGGGAAATGTGAAAGCGATCATCCAGCGGAATCAACCCACGGCGTTCGGGCGAAAACCAATGGATCGCGCCATCGTCGGCCATCGGGAAAACGCCCTTTGCATAGGCGTCCAGCAGAACCTCGGCTGGAATGACTCGGTGCAAGACGTTGAAATCACTATCGGAGGATCGCTTGGAAAGGAAGGCGGAAATAGCGCGGCTGGCCACCAGCGGCGTGCCCTTCGATGGCAGCCTGCGACTCTGGGAGGGCCGGATGCGGGTAAGGCGATTGATCGCCAGGCTTTTTGACGCTCGTGCCAAAGGCGAGCAGCTTTTCCTCAGTCAGCGCCACCGCCGTGCGCAGACCATGTCCGGCCAGCACCTCCTTCTGGGTGTGGAGGTGCCGATGTGGATCCTGCCATCCCCGCTGATCTCGTATCCATACGAGTTGATTGCCTCGTCGTCCGCCCACCATTGACGCGACGTCCCGTCGGCAGGATTGATCTGCACGAGGCAGAGGCCCCCCGCCGATTGGAAAAGCACCACATAGACCATGGCGGGTTTTCCTTCCGCATCCGGACCGATGAAGGAATGGGGGATTACCGCCAAGCGGACCGGGTTGGGCAATTCCACGATCGGCCCGGTGTCGTCGCCCGCGCCTCTGTCATCAATGCGCCCGGAGATCACAAGCGGAGTCTCGAAGCGCACGGCCGGCCGGGTTTCCGCCGCTTGTCCACCTGCCTCCTCAGCGAAGGCCGTCCCGCTCAACAAGATTCCCAGCAAAAAGGCAGAAAGGGCGCTCAAGGACTGAATGCGCATCTTCAAGGGTGGCATCGGCTGTTAGAAATTTGCATACGGGGTGAAGGCCGTAGAAAGAACCGATGGCCGGACCGGATGCGGAAAAAAGAGTGGAAAAGTTGGAGCGCTAAAAGTTTGAATTCAGAGATAGTCGGCAAAACGCGCGGCGGCCATTCATGCGTCGGCTGCTTTTCCGGAGATGACGGCGAAGGCATTGTGATCGTGGATGCTTTCGTGATTCACGGCCTTGACGGTGAACGAGGCCACCCGCTTGTCAGCTAACAGAAGTGCGGCGGCATTGCGGACCACATCCTCGACGAAGACCGGATTGTCAAAGGCCTGCATGGTGACGTGGCGCTCGTCGGTGCGCTTTAGCAGCGCGTAAACCGGCGCGGAGCCGGATTTTTCGGCAATTTCGATCAAATCCTCGATCAGGATCAATTCGCAACCGTTGCCCTTCTTCTTCGGCCGGACATCAAGCGTCACGTAGCCGCGTTGGTTGTGCGCGCCGTAGTCGCTGATTTCCTTGCTGCACGGGCAAAGGGTGGTGACGGGGACGGTGACCCGCAGGACCAGATCGTCGGATGCGCCGTTGGAGGTGCCCATGAACACACAATCACAGCCGACCTTGGCCGGCGCCCCGGAAACCGGCGCCTTCTTGGACACAAAGTAGGTGAAGGCTACCTCGATGTGCGCCTGCTCGGCATGCAGTTGTTGTTTCAGGTCGTGCAGGATGTTGGGCAGCGTGCGCGATGTCACCTCGCCCTCGTGCTTGCTGAGCACTTCGAGAAAGCGACTCATGTGAGTGCCCTTGAACTGGTGCGGCAGGTGCACCGACATCGAGATGGTGGCCACGGTGGGAAACGGCCTGCCATGCTGGTCGGTCACCTGGATCGGATAGCGCAGGTCTGAAACGCCCACCTGGTCGATGGCGATGCCACGCGTGTCCGGAGTGGCTTGGATGTCGGGAAGTGATTTATCAGGCATGATTCAGCGGATTGGTTCGTATTCGGCCCATGAGGAGGAGGTCTCCCACACACGCACGCGGAGGAGGCGCACGCCGCTCGCGAGGGGATAACGGGTTTCACTCCTCGCGGCGTAGGCTGCAAGCGCGGCTGCGGTGTGATCGAAAATGCTGCGCGCCATCACCTCGGTGGTGGGATCCTGGTTTTCGAAACCGATGACGCGTTCGCCATAACGCTGCTTGAATTCCGCATAGGCGGGATCCGCGGTGTTCATGCACATGGCGTGATCGAAGCTGTCCAGCCACTCGCCCACCGCGTCCTTGATGATCTTGAAATCACAGACCATCTCGTTTTCATCGAGCTCCTCCGCCTCCAGCACGAACTCGACACGGCGGGTGTGGCCATGCGGAAACCGGCACTTGTCAGGATGCTTCGTGAGCATGTGGCCGTTCTCGATTTCGAGTGATTTGCAGATTCGGAACATGGGGAAAGACTCAAGACATCAAGACATCAAGACGCAAGACGCAAGAGAAGAGATCAGGAGGGAAATCCGGGGAGCGGCGGGGTTTTTAGATAAACCGTGGGGTCGGGCAGGCCGGCGAGGTGGAAGGCTTCGCGGCGCTCTACGCAGGTGCCGCAGGTGCCGCAATGGATTTCGCCGCCTTTGTAGCAGGACCAGGTTTCCGCGAAGTCGATGCCAAGCTCGGCACCGCGGCGGGCGATTGCGGTCTTGTCCATGGCGATGAACGGCCGCAGAAGCTGGATCTTCGCGTAGGTGCCCTGCCCCATAGCCTCGCCCATGGCCTGCATGAAGGGCTCACGGCAGTCCGGGTAGATCGCATGATCGCCGGAGTGGGCGGCGATGACCACGCCATCGGCTGTGATGCTTTCGGCGAATCCCGCTGCGATGGACAGCATGATGCCGTTGCGGAAGGGCACGACGGTTTGTTTCATCGACTCCTCGGCGTAGTGGCCATCCGGAATCCCGCCGCCGGATCGCAGAAGATCGGATTTGAACAGGCGGTCCATGAAATCGAGCGCGATGGTGTGATGGGCGATGCCGTTTCGATCCGCATGGAGTTTAGCAAAAGGAATCTCGCAGGCGTTGTGTTTCGCGCCGTAATCGAAGGACAGGCAGGCAACGACGTCATGGGATGCAAGCGCCTCGTAAAGCACGGTCACCGAATCCATACCGCCGCTGAGAAGCACACAGACTTTCATGCCGGTTGCTCGGGATAAGTGGCCTCGGTGGTGAGCTGAATGCCGCCGCGCGGGGCGAACTCGCCGCGAACGATGATTTCCTGCGGCTTGAGAGCGGCCACCAGGTCGTCGAGGATGCGGTTGACGATTTCCTCATTAAAAGCCGGCTGGTTGCGGAACGAGGCGAGGTAGAACTTGAGGCTCTTGGTTTCCACAATGGTCTCGCCCGGCACGTAGCGGATCACGATGCGCGCGCTATCCGGTTGGCCGGTCACCGGGCAGAGCGAGGAAAATTCCGGGCAGTTGAGCGTGATCCAGTAGCGGCGACCCGGGCGTTGATTCGGGAACACCTCCAGGTTCGCCTCCTCAGGGGATGCGGGCAAACGGGTGTCCGGTTTTCCTAGCAGGGAAAGATTCTTGAGGTCCTCGCGTGCGGCCATGGCGGGATTGTTGAAATCCATGGCCGGAGGTCGATGCGAAAAAAGCGCCAGCCGCGATGCAAGTCTTCAGCGCGCACAGTTTCGCAGGCGCAGTGGCCTGGCAACGAAGATCACGCTGGCTGTTTGGGTTTGCCATGCGCGGCGATGCCCCCTCAGGATGGCGGCAAGATGGCAAGATTCATACCCAGATTATCCGGCTTCGTCCGGCGGGTATTGACCGATTTTTTCCGGCAAAACCACGGCCTTCTACTCACCGGTGCGGTGGCCCACAGCATGATGCTTTCGCTCATTCCGCTGTGCGCGGTGCTGATGGTCGTGTTCTCGCATTTTTTTGATGAAAAATTGCTCATGGAATCCCTCACCAGTGAAATTGCACTGATCGCGCCGGGGTTCGTGCCCACTCTTACCGAGGTGTTGGAGGGTTTTCTGCGCAACCGGCAGGTCGTTGGCTGGATCAGCCTGTTGGGGCTGCTGTTTTTCAGCTCAATGGCCTTCCGGGTGATTGAGGATTCCATCGCCATCATCTTCCACCGTCCGCTGCCTGCGATCAAACGCAGCTTCTGGGTCTCGGCGCTCATGCCCTACCTGTTCATCCTCATCGTGGCTGCCGGCCTGATCCTGATCACTTCCGCCAATGCCATCATCGATGCCCGCAGCCAATTGACCCACGCGCTTCCAAATCTCGACACCCTGATCCACAACCACGTCGGCAAGATCCTCTACATCTGCGGAGTGCTCGGCTTGGTGCTGCTATTCACGCTGTTCTACAAAATCATGCCGGTGACCAAGGTCTCATTTCGGCGCGCATTGGCGGGCGGCGTCACCGCCGCGATCCTCTGGGAAATTACCCGCCACCTGCTGGTCGCTTATTACACCCACGTCTCGATCGTCAACGTGCTCTACGGCTCCATGGCCACCATCATCGTCGTGCTGCTTACCATGGAAGCCGTGGCGCTGATCCTGCTGCTGGGTGCGCAGGTGATTGCCAACCTCCAACACAAGGCGGATGCCGGACTGCCGTGGCACCACGATCCGGACGAGGACATCGGCGCTTCAGATTCCGGCTGAAATTCCGGCCCTTGCTGCAATTTTCACGCCCCAAATGCTATCGGCTGGACTCCGGCGCGCGAGTGCTCCAACTGCCCTGCCTGACTCCTGCGGGATAAGATACGCACAGCCTTAGCAACTTCCTGCGGTGTCAGGCCGCCATTAACTGCAATCATCCCTCGCATTCAGCAACCACTCCCTCATACATGATTACCAAAATCGACCACCTCGGCATCGCCGTCAAATCCCTCGACGAGGCTATTCCTTACTACGAAAACGTTCTCGGCCTTCACTGCGAGGGCCGCGAGGAAGTCGAATCCCAGAAAGTCCGCACCGCTTTTTTCGCCGCTGGAGACGTCCATATCGAACTGCTCGAACCGACATCCGAGGAAAGCCCGATCGCCAAATTTCTCGAAAAAAACCCGTCCGGCGGCATCCACCATATCGCGTTTGCCACCGATGACATCACTGGCCAGCTCGCCCAGGCCAAGGACAAAGGCGCACGCCTGATCCACGAAGTCCCCTTCGAGGGCGCGGCCGACAAACTCGTCGCCTTCCTCCATCCGAAGTCCACCTTCGGCGTGCTCACCGAATTCTGCATGCCCGCCAAGGCCCATTGATCCCTAACCTGCCCACCCATACCACTCACCAAACCATGGCCATCGACCCCACCCTGCTCGAGGGACTCAAGCAACGCCGCGAAGAGGCCCTGATGGGCGGCGGCATCGACCGCATCGAAAAACGCCACGAAAAAGGCCTGCTCTCCGCCCGCGAACGGCTCGCCGCGTTTTTCGACGGCGGCCATTTCATTGAGTTCGGCATGCACGCCCATCACTCGTGCATCAACTTCGGCCTCGAAAAACGCAAAATGCCAGGTGACGGCGTCGTCTGTGCCACCGGCTACGTCGATGGCCGCCCGGTCGCCGTTTACGCCCAGGACTTCACCGTTGGCGGCGGTGCCGTGGGCGCCATCCACGCCAAGAAAATCTGCGACCTGCTCGACTTCGCCATCAAGGCAGGCATCCCGGTGGTCGGCATCAACGACTCAGGCGGAGCCCGCATTCAGGAAGGCATCGAGGCGCTTTCCGGATACGGCCAGATTTTCTTCCGCAACGTGCTCGCCTCCGGTGTGGTTCCGCAAATCTCGATCATTGCCGGCCCCTGCGCCGGTGGTGCTGCCTACTCGCCCGCGCTCACTGATTTCATCATCATGACGCGCAAGAACTCCAACATGTTCATCTGCGGCCCGGACGTCATCAAAGCGGCCACCGGTCAGGTAGCCTCGCTCGATCAATTCGCCTCAGCAGATGCGCATATGGCCGTTTCCGGCAACATCCACCTGGTGGCCGACGACGATGAACACGCGATGGCGCTTGCAAAGCGACTGCTCGACTACCTGCCGTCCAACAATCTGGGTGATACGCCCCACAAGATGAACAACGAGATTCCGTGGGTCGAAGACAACGTGATGAATGAAATCATCCCCGCCGATCCCAAGTCGCCGCTCGACATGCAACAGGTAATCGACCGCTTGGTGGACCCCGGCAGTTGGTTTGAAATCCAGCCCGGTTATGCCCCCAACATGATCACCGGCTTCGCAAAAATCGAAGGCCTCGTGGTCGGCATCATTGGCAACCAACCGAAGGTCAAAGCCGGCTGTATCGATATCGACTCCTCCGACAAGGCATCCCGCTTCATCCGCGTTTGCAATATCTACTCGATCCCGGTGCTCTCGCTGGTGGACGTCCCCGGTTTCATGCCCGGCCTCGCCCAGGAACGCGGCGGCATCATCCGCCACGGTGCCAAAATGCTCTTTGCATGGGCATCCTGCACCACCCCCAAGATCACACTCATTTGCCGCAAGGCCTACGGCGGTGCCTACCTCGCCATGTGTTCCAGCGATATGGGCGCGGATTTCGTCTTCGCCTGGCCCACTGCGGAAATCGCCGTCATGGGTGCCCAGGGCGCGATGAAAGTGCTCTACAAAAAGGAACTCGAAGAGGCTAAGGACCCCGCTGCCCTTGAGTTGGAACTGCGCAAGGCATACACCGAGAAATTCGCATCGCCTTACCAAGCGGCATCCAACGGCATGATCTCCGATGTGATCGACCCCGCTGTTTCCCGCAGCACTTTGGCCTTCGCGTTCCGCGGCATCATCGCCAAACACGAAACCCGTCCGCCCAAAAAACACGGCAACATTCCGCTCTAATCCCGCATGCAAATCCCGCTGCTCATCGCTACCGCCGCCGAGGACCTCGGACACTCGCATTCCGTCTGGGATGCCCTGCCCCATCTTGGCGGCATGATCATGGTGCTCGTCACCCTCACCATGATGTGGGGCATCACCGCAGCCGTGGCGAAAATCATCGCCATCCTGCATGCAAAACAGGCAGCAGCCGTGCCTGCGCCGGCCGCTGTCGCCCCCACCGCCGCACCAAGCCCGGTTGCTTCATCCACGCCACCGTCTGATGAGGTCCCCGTGGCAGTCATCGCCGCTGCGATCGCTGCCGCTTATGAAGCCGAAAACAACGTGCCGTCGGAAATCGCCGCCGTCATCGCTGCCGCCGTCGCCTGCATGTCCGGTGGCACCCGCCGCATCATCACCATCAAACCAATGGACACGAGCTGGGAAAAAGCCGGCCGCCAATCAGTCCTCTACTCTCACAGAATCCGCTAACCTACTACCAATACCATGGAACAACTCCGCATCACCGTCGATGGAAAGACCTACAACGTCGTTGTCGAAAAAATCGAATCGTCGTCCACTTACACGCCTGCCCCAGCACCCGCTCCGGTCTTCCGCCCCGCAGCCCCGGCACCTGCCGCCAGCGCCCCGGTGAGCGCCGCGCCAGCCGCCGCACCCATCTCCGCACCCAAAGTCGCCGGTGCCGGAGACATGACCAGCCCGCTGGCCGGCATCGTGCA
This sequence comes from Akkermansiaceae bacterium, assembly GCA_947491475.1. Lineage (GTDB taxonomy): Bacteria > Verrucomicrobiota > Verrucomicrobiia > Verrucomicrobiales > Akkermansiaceae > Luteolibacter. The sequence goes on from CANLKN010000036.1 coordinate 8,583, forward strand.
AGCCATCGCCGTGGAAGTCGGCACCCCGATCAAGGAAGGCGAACTCGTGATCACCCTTGAGGCGATGAAAATGTATACGCCGATCAACGCCACCTCCACGGGCACCATCAAGGCGATCCACGTCCAAGTCGGCGACGCCGTCGAGGAGGGGCAGCCACTTTTCACCATCGCTTGAGGTCTTTCGCACCCACAACCGCCGTCGGCTTCCACCCGCGGCGCGCAACTCCATGTTCAACCTGCCGCCCGAGCGTTAACACAATCCCAAATCATGTTTCTCACTGCCCTCATCGACCTCAAGGAATTGTATATGAACACCGGCTTCCCCCAACTGCAGTGGCAGATGGTTCTCATGTGGCTGATCTGCGGCCTGTTGCTCTATCTGGCCATCGTCAGGGGCTTCGAACCGCTGTTGCTGGTCCCCATTTCGCTCGGCGCACTCATCGCCAACCTGCCGGCTTATGACTTGATGGTCATGGCCCCCAGCGCCAACGAGGCGGGCGGGCTGTTCTGGTATCTCAGGCAGGGCATCGACCTCGGCATCTATCCGCCCCTCATTTTTCTCGGAGTGGGTGCCATGATCGATTTCGGGCCGCTGATCGCCAATCCACGCACCCTTCTGTTAGGTGGTGCCGCACAGTTGGGAATTTTCATCACCTTCGTCGCCGCGCCACTTTTTGGTTTCGATCTGCTGGAGGCCGCCTCTATTGGCATAATTGGCGGTGCCGACGGTCCCACCTCCATCTTCACCACCACCAAGCTCGCTCCGCACCTGCTCGGGCCGGTGGCGGTGGCCGCCTACAGCTACATGGCTCTGGTGCCGCTGATCCAGCCGCCCATCATGAAACTGCTCACCACCGAGGCCGAGCGCAAGATCCGCATGAAAACACTGCGCAAGGTCAGCCGTCTCGAAAAGATGGTGTTCGCGATGGTGGTGATGGTTTTTTCCATCCTGGTCGTGCCGGATGCCGGCCCGCTCATTGCCATGCTTTTCATCGGCAACCTGCTGCGCGAGTGCAAGGTGACCGAGCGCCTCGTCAAGGCGGCCCAGAACGAAATCATCAATATCGTCACCATCTTCCTCGGCATCTGCGTCGGCCTCAAGATGGGGGGCTTTCACGATGGTGTGCACCATTTCCTCAATTCACAAACCCTCGGCATCCTTTTCCTCGGCGTGGTCGCCTTCGCCTTCGCCACGGCCGGTGGGGTATTGATGGCCAAGCTAATGAACGTTTTCTCGAAAAACAAAATCAACCCGCTCATCGGTTCCGCTGGTGTCTCCGCCGTCCCCATGGCCGCTCGTGTATCGCATGACATGGGCATGAAGGCGGATCCCGCTAACTTCCTGCTGATGCACGCCATGGGTCCCAACGTTGCCGGCGTCATCGGCAGCGCGCTGGCCGCCGGATATTTTCTCTCCGTACTCAAGTAAATCAATCCCATCATCCCGTTACGCATTACCAGTCCTATGAATAGTCCATTCCCCATCCTCACTGCCGAGGAGGCCGCTGCCCTCGTCTGTCACGACCAAATCATCGGTTTCAGCGGCTTCACTCCGGCCGGTGCCGCCAAAGTGATTCCCACCGCGATCGCCCAAAAAGCCATCGCCGAGCATGAAGCCGGCCGCGATTTCAAAGTCGGCGTCATCACCGGCGCCTCCACCGGCCCGTCCCTCGACGGCGCACTCGCCAAGGCCGATGCCATCAAGTTCCGAACGCCCTATCAGTCGGACAAGGATCTGCGCGCCAGCATCAATGCCGGGAAAACGCATTTCTTCGACATGCATCTTTCCTTGCTCCCCCAATACGTCCGATATGGATTTCTCGGGGAACTCGATTGGGCCATCGTCGAAGCCGCCGATGTCTCTGTGGATGGCAAGGTCCTGCTCACCACCAGCGTCGGTGCCGCACCCACTTTCCTCTCCAAGGCGAAACGTGTCCTGATCGAGGTCAACAAGCGCCACCCGAAGGAGTTGTTAGGATTCCACGACATCTACGAACCCGCATCGCCACCCAATCGCCGCCCGATCCCGATCTGCGCCGCTGATGACCGTATCGGCACCCAGCGCGTCTGGGTCGATCCTAAAAAAATCGTTGGCATCGTCTATACCGACCGCAAGGACGAGGTGAAGGATTTCTCACCCGTCACCGACGTCACCACCCGCATCGGCCTCAACGTCGCGGAGTTCCTCGCTGCGGAAATCCGCAACGGTCATATCCCGAAAGCCTTCCTGCCGATCCAATCCGGAGTCGGCAACGTCGCCAACGCCGTGCTCGGCGCGATGGGCGACCACCCGGAAATCCCGCGTTTCCAGATGTATTCGGAAGTCATTCAGGACTCTGTCATCGATCTGGTGAAACAAGACCGCTGCTCGTTCGTCAGCGGAGTTTCCCTCACCGTCACCGACCCCGTGCTGCAAAGCATCTATGACAATCTGGATACCTTCCGCGGCCGCCTGCTGCTGCGTCCGCAGGAAATCGCCAATAACCCGGAAATCGTCCGCCGCATCGGCATCGTCTCCATCAACACCGCTCTCGAAGCCGATATCTTCGGCAACATCAACTCCACCCACGTGCTCGGCCAGAAGATGATGAACGGCATCGGTGGCTCCGGCGATTTCACCCGCAACGCCTACATCTCCATCTTCACCTGCCCCTCTACCGCCAAGGATGGCAACATCTCCGCCATCGTGCCGATGTGCTCGCACATGGACCACAGCGAACACTCGGTGCAGGTGCTCGTCACCGAACACGGCGTCGCCGACTTCCGCGGCAAGGACCCGCGCGAACGCGCCGAACTGGTCATCACCCACTGCGTCGATCCCTCCTACCGGGATCTCCTCTGGAAATACTTCAAACTCACCGAAAACGGCCACACCCCGCAATCCTTCCGCTCCGCCTTCGCCTTCCACGAGGCTTTCCTCGAAACCGGCGACATGCGAAACACGAAGTTTTGAAAAAGACGCAAGACACAAGACTGCAAGATTCAAGATGAATATCCGGACACGCAATTTCCTTCCTATTGCCGTCTGGTCTCTGCTTGCTCTTCCTCTTCTCTTGCGTCTTGCGTCTTGTGTCTTGAAGTCTTGAGTCTTTACACATCACTACCATGTCCCGCCTCCTCACCGAATTCCCCGAGCACACCTACGACCAATGGCACGCCGCAGCGGAAGCATTGCTCAAGGGCGCTTCCTTCGAACAAAAACTCGTCAGCAAAACCTACGAGGATATCACCATCCAGCCGATCTACCGCCGCGAGGACATCGCGGATTTGGAACACCTCAAGCACTTTCCCGGTTCGGCATCGCTCGTCCGTGGCAGCAGCGCCGATGGTTTCCTCAAAGCCGGTTGGGAAGTCTCGCAGGAACTCAAAGCCAACACGCCCGCCGAACTCAACGGCCTGATCCATGAAGGCCTCAACGGCGGCCAAAGCGAACTCAACATTTTTGTCGGCTGCGGTCAGGACGATTGCTGCACCGGCGGCGTCCGGTTCGACACCGCTGCCGATGTGAAAATCGCGCTCGATGGAGTCGCCGTAGATGCCATTTCAACCTGGTGGCAAGGCGGCCCCGCCGTTGCCTCGCTCGCTCCCATGGTCATCGCCGCCGCCGGGGAAATGGGAGTTTCGCCCGACAAACTGCGCGGTGGATTTGAAAACGATCCTCTCGCCGACCTCGTCGCCAAAGGCATTTCTCGCCAACCGCTTTCGCTGCGTTTCGACCACATGGCCGCTCTCACCGACTACGCGGCGAAAAATGCTCCCGGCCTGCGCACCATCAGTGTCAAAGGTGAGGTCTATCACAACGCCGGTGCCACCGCCACGCAGGAACTCGGCTACGTCATCGCCACCCTCGTCACCTACCTCGAGGAAATGAAGGCCCGCGGGCTATCACCCGAATCCGTTCTTCCCCACATCCGCATCCGCCTTTCCGTTGGTTCGGATTACTTCATGGAAATCGCCAAGATCCGCGCCGCGCGCTGGCTCTGGAGCAAGGTGGCCTCCGCCTACGGGGTGGAAAACGCGCCCGTCCACATCCACGCCAGCACCTCGAAGTGGAACAAGACGACCTACGACGCCCACACCAACATGCTGCGCGTCACCTCCGAAGCCTTCGCTGCCGTCGTCGCCGGAGTCGATAGCCTACACATTGGTCCCTTCGATGAAATCTCCGGCAAGACCGATGATTTCTCCCGTCGCATCGCCCGCAACCTCCACACCATCCTCCGCGAAGAATGCGGACTGGACCAGGTCATCGATCCCGCCGGCGGTTCCACCTACATCGAGTGGCTCACCGACAAGATCGCCGCCAAGAGCTGGGAAATCTTCCAGGACATCGAGAAACAAGGCGGCATGCTCGCCGCGCTCGAAGCCGGCACCGTGCAACAAGCCGTGCAAGGCGTGGCCAAGGCCAAGTTTACCAACATCCGCCGCCGCAAGGACAAGATCGTCGGCTGCAACATGTATCCCGACCTCAAAGGCAAAAAGCTCGCCATCCGCAGCGTCGAGTGCCGCGCCGGACAAAACATCCCCGGTGCCCCCGCTCCGAAAACACTCGACATCACGCCGTCCATCAACTCCGCGATGATCGAACAAGCGATCGCCGCCGCGAACGCCGGAGCTACCAAACTCTCGCTCGCCATCGCCACCGGATTCATCTGCGAAGAGACTGGCCCCACCGTCACCTCGCTGCCCCAACGCCGCGCCGCCGAAGAATACGAAGCCCTGCGCGACGCCTCCGCCGCCTTCGCCGCAAAAACAGGCGCGGCCCCCGCCATCCTCCAGCTCAACATGGGCCCCTCGCGCAAATACCGCCTGCGCGCCGACTGGACCGCCGGATTCTTCGAAGCCGCCGGTTTCTCCATCGACGGCAAACGCGACTTCAAGGGCATCGACGACGCCGTCGCCGCTCTAACAGCATCTAACGCCGCCATCGCCGTCATCACCTCGGACGACGCCACCTACCTCGAATCCGCCGAAGCCCTCGCCCAAGCCGTCAAGGCCGCCCAACCCGCCATCTACCTCCTCCTCGCCGGAGCCCCCGGCGAAAACGAACCCGCCTGGCGCGCCGCAGGAGTCGATGACTTCGTCAACGTCCGCAGCAACAACTACGAACTCAACGAACAGCTCCTGAAAATCGCAGGCGTTCTGTAGCGGTGATCATTGGTCACCGCAGCCGCCTTTAAGGTCACAAATTGTGACCTTAAACGACAATCCACAAGACCTGCCTATTTCTTCTTCCCATCTCCATGTCTGATACAAAACTCGTCCGCCAAGTCGAGAACCGCATCATCCTACTGCGAGGTCAGAAGGTGATGTTGGATTTCGATTTGGCCGAGCTTTATCAAGTGGAAACGAGAGCCCTCAAGCAGGCTGTTGGTCGCAACAAAGAACGGTTTCCTGCGGATTTTGTCATCCGGTTGAACGCAGAGGAGATCGCTGACTTGAGATCACAAACTGTGATCTCAAGTTCGCATGGCGGTCCACGCTATGGGCACCTGGCATTCACGGAACAAGGGATCGCCATGCTATCTAGCGTCCTTCGCAGCAAGCGCGCCGTTCAGGTCAATATCGCGATCATGAGGGCTTTTGTGCATCTCAGGGAAATGCTCGCAAGCAATTCGGAACTCGCTCGCAAGATCGAAGAAATGGAAAAGAAATACGACCAGCATTTCCAAATCGTGTTTGACGCCATCAAGCAACTCATCGCCTCCCCAACCTCTCCCGGCAAGGAAATGGGCTTCCACACCATCTCTGAACGCTCTCGCGCGACCAAAAGCCCCAAACGCTGACCCATCCACTATCCACAATCTTCAATCCACAATCCCATGTCCCGTCCAAGCTTCGCAGAAATCCCCTACACCGCCGCCTCGTCCAAAACCACCTACGAGGAGTGGACCGCCGCGCTGGAAAAAGAACACGGCAAACCCATCGGCCAGATTGTCTGGGACACGATGGAAAAAATCCCCGTCAAGCCGCTCTACACCGAAGACGACCTCGCTGGCATGGAGCACCTGAACTACCAGGCCGGCATCGCGCCCTTTCTGCGCGGCCCCTATGCCACGATGTATTGTTTCCAACCTTGGACCATCCGCCAATACGCCGGGTTCTCCACCGCCGAGGAATCCAACGCCTTCTACCGCAGGAATCTGGCAGCCGGACAAAAAGGCCTCTCCGTCGCCTTCGACCTCGCCACCCACCGCGGCTATGACTCGGATCATGAACGCGTCGTCGGCGATGTCGGCAAGGCCGGCGTGGCCATCGACTCGATCCTCGACATGAAGATCCTCTTCGACAGCATCCCGCTCGACAAGGTTTCGGTCTCCATGACCATGAACGGCGCGGTGCTTCCCGTGCTCGCGTTCTACATCGTCACCGCCCTCGAACAGGGAGCCACTCTCGACCAACTCGCCGGCACGATCCAAAACGACATCCTCAAGGAATACATGGTGCGGAACACCTACATCTATCCGCCCACACCCTCGATGAAGATCATCGCCGACATCTTCGAGTTCACCTCGAAGAACATGCCGAAGTTCAACTCGATCTCGATCTCCGGCTACCACATGCAGGAAGCCGGTGCCACCGCCGACCTCGAAATGGCCTACACCCTCGCCGACGGCTGGGAATACCTCCGCACCGGCATCGCCGCAGGCATCGACATCGACGCCTTCGCGCCCCGCCTCTCGTTCTTCTGGGCACAGGGCAAAAACCACTTCATGGAAGTCGCGAAAATGCGCGCCGCCCGCATGCTTTGGGCCAAGATCGTCAAGACCTTCAATCCGAAGAACCCCAAGTCGCTCGCTCTCCGCACCCACTCGCAAACGTCCGGTTGGTCTCTAACAGAGCAAGACCCCTACAACAACATCGCCCGCACCGCCATCGAAGCCATGGCCGCCACGCTCGGCCACACGCAATCGCTGCACACCAATGCGCTCGACGAGGCCATCGCCCTGCCCACCGACTTCTCCGCCCGCATCGCGCGCAACACCCAGCTCTTCCTCCAGGACGAAACCGCGATCTGCCGCGTGATCGATCCCTGGGGCGGCTCATACTACGTCGAGGCGCTAACCCACGAACTCATGCACCGCGCATGGGGCCACATCATGGAAGCCGCCGAAATGGGTGGCATGTCCAAGGCCGTCGAAGCCGGCATCCCCAAGATGCGCATCGAGGAAGCCGCCGCGCGCCGCCAGGCCCGCATCGACTCCGGCGAGGAAACCATCGTCGGCGTGAACAAATACCGCCTCGCCAAGGAAGACCCGCTCGACATCCTCGATGTGGACAACACCGCTGTAAGAATTTCCCAGATCGAGCGCCTCAGGAAACTCCGCGCCGAACGCGACGAGTCCGCCTGCCAGGCCACGCTCGCCGCGCTAACCGAATGCGCCGGTGGCGGCGAAGGCAACCTGCTCGCCCTCGCCATCGAGGCCACCAAGGCCCGCGCCTCGCTCGGCGAAATTTCCGATGCTCTCGAAAAACACTTCGGCCGCTATCAAGCCACCATCCGCTCGATCTCCGGCGTCTATGGCAAGGAATTCAGCAACCAGGGAAACATGGACGACATCACCGCACTCATCGCACGCTTCGAAGCCGCCGAAGGCCGCCGCCCGCGCATCATGGTCGCCAAAATGGGCCAGGACGGCCACGACCGCGGTGCCAAGGTCGTCTCCACCGCTTTCGCCGACATGGGCTTCGACGTCGATATCGGCCCACTCTTCCAAACCCCCGCCGAGACCGCGAAACAAGCCGTCGAAAACGACGTCCACGTCGTCGCCATGAGCTCGCTCGCCGCAGGCCACAAAACCCTGCTGCCCACACTGATCGACGAACTCAAGAAACTCGGTCGCGAAGACATCATGGTCATCTGCGGTGGCGTCATCCCCGCCCAGGACTACGACTACCTCTATCAAAACGGAGCCGCCGCCATCTTCGGCCCCGGCACCGTCATCCCGGACTCCGCGCGGAAGATTCTGCAACTGCTGCTCGAACAGGTGGAAGAGTAAACGGAGCTTTGTCTTCGACATGGTTGGGGAGGAATTTCTCTCCAACCCGCCGTGAATGGTCTCAGCGCTGCGGGTCCTTGCCACCGGCCATGCGGTGGATTTCGCGGCCGGCGAGCAGGAAGGCTCCCACGCCGTAAGGCTCGCTGGAATCCGGATCGAAGCGCCCGGGGCTGGCACCCACCGGTTGGACGTTGATCACGCGGCCGCTGGGTTTCACTGAATTGACCAGTGCCTGCCAGCCCTTGCGCACCACCGGCTCATAAGTCGCGCGGTCGAGTCGGCCACTGTTGATGCCCCATGCCAGACCCGCCACGAAAAACCCGGTGCCGCTGGTTTCCGGCTGCGGGTAGGAAGCGGGATCTAACAACCCCGGATGCCAGAAACCGTCCGGTTGTTGCAGGCCGGCAATGCGTGCGGCGAACTCTTTGTAGTGCGCCTCGAAACGCGGACGTGCCGGGTGGTCCTGCGGCAGGTAGTCGAGCACGCGCATCAGCCCGCCGAGCACCCAGCCATTGCCGCGACTCCAGAATTTCTTCCGGCCGTTGGCTTCCGGTCGGTCAAAATAATTGCTGTCCCGGAAATAAAGCTGCTCCTCCTTGTCGTAGAGAAAATCCGCGGTCCGCCACCAGTTGTGGACCATGAAGTCAGTGTATTTGCTATCACCGGTCACCTTGCCCATCAGCGCCCACAACGGAGGCGCCATGAACAGCGAATCACACCACGACCACTCGTCGGTGATCTCCGGTTGGCGGAAATCCAGCGAGGGAAAAACCTTGGGCTTGGCGAGGATGCCATCGAACAAATTGCGCAAGGGCTTGATGTTGGCGCGCTTCGGGTCGATTTGATGAAGCCGCAGGTAGGTTTCGCCGATCAGATGGTTGTCGGCAAAATATCTCCTCGGCTGGAAACCCCACTTCATGCGACTGGAAATGCCGCGCAGCGCGTCCGCGTAATGCGCGTCGCCGGTGAGCTCGGCCAGCGTCATAATGCCAAGGTTGCCAGTGGCCTCGATCCAATGGTTCTGCGGCCGCCGCGGGTGCGGGTTTTGAAGCTGCCAATCGGCGACGTGGCGCATGAGTTGAAGCACGGCGGCGGGCTCCATCGCAGCGGCGGCGGTGATAGTTTCGGGCGCGATCACTTCCTTTTCCGCCGGTTTGTGCACAGTGGTCTTGGCCGGGTGATCCATCAGGATCTAGCAACGGTATTGAGTGTAGTGGCGGTAGTGATCCGAGATGTTCATCCACAGCACTTTCGGCCCGTCCGGTGCGTGGCCGCGCACGCCGATCGGGCGGACGTTGCCGTGCGATGAGCCACTGGTCACCGCCTCGGATGTCCAGGTCCGGCCAAGGTCGGCGGTGGTCCATTTTTCCAACTCGCGCACGTCATTGACCGGGCGCGTGAGATAAACAATCGAGGGGTCCGAGTGATCGAGGGCAAGACCGCTTGAGTAGTGGGGTTCGCTTTCTTTTTTTCCGGCAGGAGTTTGCGGAAACCATCCGCCGCTGGCGCAAAGTTCGGTGTCGAGCCACTGCTTGCCGTCCCAACGCGCGTATTGGTAGCGGTGGTCTTTTTCCCCTGGCAGGCGGGTGTAGGCGATCACCGGGCGGTCTTCCTTGTCAAAGGCGATGTCCCAGACCCAGGCGCGCACGCCGGTCTTGCTGGCGTCATAGACGAGGTCCGCCTGCTCCGGCTGGATCGGCAGCCCCTCCATGCCGCAGATGCGGATTGCAATAACTGATGCCGCCCTTGCGTCCGCTGTTGTCCACCAGCGGCAGCGCCACTTCCGGCGTCCATTCATCGAACTTTCCAGGCTCGACCATCGTGCGGCTGTGGATTGCCGGCCCTGCTTTGATCCCGCCATGGCGGCTGTAAAAAGCCATAAGGCGGCCGTCGGGCAAAAATAGAAACGCGGGGTTGTCATGGTCGTCGCGCTCATAACGTTCGTGCAAGTTCACCGTGCGCGCCTCACCGGTGGCATGCTCCAACTCGGCGGCCTGCACCGAGCCGTTTTCCGTCACCCAACCGGTGTAAGTCTTGCCATCGCGGCTCACCGCGCGGGGATTGGAAAACCAGCACCAGCCGCCGTCATCAGTGAATCGGGCAAATTCCTGGGCCGGTTTTGCGGCCTGGGTCGGAGAAATTGTGGCAAGCAGCGCCAACGCGGCATGAGGGTTCTTTTCATGAGGATTGGGAGATTCGGATGGAATCAACGTGAAATGCGGGCAGGTTCTTTCAAGGTTTTTCACTTTAGGTTTTTAACTTTATGCCATCAGGGCTGGGGCTTTCCGGCGAATACCGCGCCGATGTCAGCGCAGTCATCCCCTAAACAGCGAAGCCTCGATGTGATCGAGCAGCTTGAAGCTGCAAATGCCGTTCCAACCGCTCCGGAAAACAACCCGGAGCTGCTGCCGCCGGTCGAGTTGATCCAATACGTCCTGGACAAGCATCACACTTACCTGCGAGCCGAGCTTTCGCGCATAGAGGCGATGTCGGAGCGCGTCGCCAAGGTGCATGGCGGCCACACGCCCACGCTGGTCGAGGTGTTCCATATTTTTTGCGCGATGGCCGAGGAACTCGATGGCCACATGATGAAGAAGGAACAGATTCTTTTTTCCGGCGATTCAGACCCTCTGCGGCGGTAGCGACAACGTGATGCCGCTCGACGGTCCTGTGGCTTGCGTGTTGCAGGAACACGATGATGCAGTAAAGGCTCTGGCGCGCATGCGCGAGCTAACCCATGGTTTCACTCCCCCACCTGAGGCCTGCAACACCCACCGCGCGTTGTTCGCGGGTCTCGCCGAACTGGCGGAAGTCCTCCACCGCCACATCCATCTGGAAAACGTGGTGCTTTTCCCGCAAACCTTGGCCAAAGCGTGCTGATCCCTCCGCACCAAATTTCAGGCGGGTGTCTCTCCGGAGCCACCCGCTTTTTTGTTTTTAGCCGTCATCATTTCTTCCTGACGAAAACCGCGAGCGTCGTCTCTTCGAGAAACTTTCGACCACTTTCCTCCAGCCGCAGGAAATCATTATGAAGCGGACAGGGATTGCCGTTGCCACACCAACCCGGACCGAAGGGACAGGGAAACTCATCCATCTCGCGCTCGAAAATGCTCACGATCTCAGCCAACCGGATCTCCTCCGGTGGTCGCGAAAGCCGGTAGCCTCCGCCGGGACCGGTGACGCCCTTGGCCAGCCCCGCAGACGCAGCCTCGCTCAGCAACTTCGCCGCCAGAGCCGTCGGAATCCTCCGCACCCTGCCCACCTCCGCCGATGAGATCGAACTGCTGTCCGGCGCATGCATTTCCGCCAGATAGCTCATCGCCGAAACCGCCTGCCTTGCGAGTTTTCCATATCGGAACATGCGCATATCCTGCCCGATTCCGCACTTGATTCCAGAAATAAGAATCGGGAAAAAAGGACCTTTGAATTGCCAGTCCGCCATATCATTCACACTATCCCGCCAGTGCCCCTCCTCCGCAAACTGCTCGCCATTGCGCTGGTCCTGCTGATGCAGGGACCTGCGATGTTGGTGCAGGAGGTGGCGTGGGTGAAAATGCTCGTCAGCTACACCCAGGAGCGCGGGCTGAAACGCGGCGTCATGGAAACCTTCGACGGCAATCATCCCTGCGGTCTTTGCAAGAAGGCAGCCGAACTCCGCAAGCAGGAACAACCGCAGGACCCCGCAGAAAAGCAGATGCCGAACCAACGCCAACGTCTCGCCTGGGCGGAAATGGTCGGCAGTGAGTTGCTGAACATGCCGGTGATCGCTGGTTATGACATATCCGTTCCGATCATTGCGTGCATCGCGCGAGATTCAGGCAAGGGCGCGGATGCGCCCGGATCGCCGCCGCCCGAATTGGGCTGAGCTGTGAGTTGTTAATGTTTCATGCCGCTTGGCATGGAACTGATCAGGCAGCGGGCGGGACGCCCGCGCCACGTGGCCCGGGCGTCTCGCCCGGAGCCTGCGCTTCATCCGTGCACAATCTAACAAATCATTTCGTTTTATGAACTCTTTCCATCACACCATCGCCACAGCAGCCGTCTGCGCCACAATTTCCAACACATCCCTCGCGCAGGACGCAATGCGCACTCTCTCACCCCTCTATGTCAGATCCTCCAGTCTCACACAAACCTGGACACCCACCAATCACACCGTCGGTTCCGAGCATCTCCGCTCTGCGGATGCTGCGGCCATGGTCCGCAATCTTCCCGGCGCGGCCATCGTCCGCAATGGTTCGCAAACCGGCATCCTCCAGCTTCGCGGCCTCTCGGGCGACCGCGTGGGCGTCCGCGTGGATGGAATGACCATCACTCCAGCCTGCCCCAACCACATGGACCCGCCGCTGCACTACGCCCACCCGTCCGGCGGCGATCTGGTGGAAATGTTTGCCGGGATTTCACCCGTCAGCGTGGGTGGCGACCAGATCGGCGGATCGTTATCCATGAAGAGCGCGGCACCAGCTTTCTCCGAAGACCAATCCATTCTAACAAAAGGCGCGCTGGGCGCTTCGTTTCTCGGCAGCCAGGATGCGGCGATGCTCAATGCGGATCTCACGCTCGCCAATGCGGATGCCAGCGTGCGATACCGCGGCTCCGCCGTGACGGCGGACGACCTGCGTTATCCCGGCGGCACGGTGAGTGCCAGCGGTTATGACAGCACCAGCCATGACTTAACAAGCGCCTGGCGCACCGCCGGCGGCTACCTCGCCGTGGACGCGGGTTTCTCCTCCACACGTGACGCCGGCACGCCCGCACTGCCAATGGACATGGTCAAGGACGATGCCTGGCGCTTCGGTCTCACTCAGAACGAAACCTTCGACTGGGGAATGATCGAAAACCGTTTGTATGTGCATGACATCGATCACCTGATGGACAATTTCACCATGCGTCCGGTGATGCCCGGAGCCATGGCAATGGAATCGCCTTCATCCAGCCGCGACTACGGTTGGCGCGGCGATGTCACACTGCCGAGCGGTGAAAACAAGCTGCGCACGGGTATCGACCTCCATCGCAATGAGTTCGAGGCGGTGCAGATCGCCCGTGCCACCGGTCTTCGGCGCGACACATTCAATGACAACCGTCGCAGCCGGATCGGGGCTTATGTCGATTGGGAACAAAAGCATTCCGATCAGTGGAGTTCGCACATCGGTGTGCGCGGCGATGCGGTGATGAGTGATGCGGATGAGGTGAGCAACGCAATCATGAACATGGGAGCCATCAAGGCCGACATGGAAAAATTCAACACCGCCGACCGCTCCTTCACCGACGTCCTGCCCGCCGCCACCGCGGCGCTGCGTTTCGTGCCGGACGAAAACACCGGCATCGAGCTGGCCGCGGCGCTGAAAAGCCGCGCGCCATCATTGGTTGAGCGCTACCTGTGGACACCGCTCAATGCCAGCGCAGGACTTGCCGACGGCCGGACTTATCTCGGGAACCTCTATCTGGATCCGGAAACTTCGTTTCAACTGGCGCTCGCACTCACCCGCAAGGGCGAGCAATGGAATGCCGGCATCACACCTTTCTATCAGAACATTTATGATTACATCCAGGGCATGCCGATCAATCGCATGGATACAAACGGAAAACCCGTGCTGCAATATGACAACATCGACCGTGCCGAGTTGTATGGTTTCGAACTGACCGGCGGTTGGCAGTTCACCGAAGAACTCGCGTTCGACGGCAGTGTCAGCCATGTCCGCGGACGCAACAAGGACACAGGCGATGACCTCTACCGCATCGCACCGCTGCATGGCATCTTCGATCTGAGCTACCGGCGCGATTCGTGGGAAAGCCACCTAGAATGGGTTTGGGCGAACGCCCAGAACCGCGTCTCGGACCTCCAGGACGAGAAAAGCAGCCCCGGCTACGGCATTCTCAACCTGCGTCTTGCCAAAACCTTCTCCGGCGCCGTGCGAATAGAGGTAGGAGTGGAAAACTTGTTAGACAAGCGCTACGCCGACCACCTCGGCGGAGTGAACCGCGTGACCGGAGGAGATCTGGCCACCGGCGAGCACATCCCCGGAGCAGGCCGCTTTGCATATGTCTCGCTCGGATGGGAATTCTAAAATCCTACTTGTGCAGGATCTTCGGCACCATCGGCGCGCGCAGGCGGTGGGGTTCCGGCAAGCCGGAGCCAAGCAGCGGGCGGCAGTAGGCGTGGAAATCACGGGTCACGCCGTTGCCTTCGGCATTGATGAACTCGTCGGGCATGTGGCGGGTCTTGCCGGCGACCAGTGAAATGGGCACCAGTTCGTAATCTACGCCGTAGTCGAGCACCGGGCGGCGGATGACCACCGAGCCATCGACATTGTCCCACATCGCGAATTGCACCGCCTTTTCACCGACCTCGCGGGCTTCGTTGGCATCGCGGTCCGAGCGGCAGCCGATGAAGGCGCGCTGCAGGTAGCCGTAGGTGTCCGAGCGCACGCGTTTGATGCTGAGGCCGTCCTTGATCGTCTGGGAGAGCAGATCGCCGAGTGCTCCAGTGCCGGAAAGCTGCACGTTGCCGTGGGCGTCGCGCTCCTCCACTCCCATCAGTTTGGTGATCATCGGCGTGTGATCCTTATCGGAAATCCCTTCGGAAACCGCGATGGTGCACAGGCCGTGTTTTGAATAAATCCGGTCCACATCGGCGAGGAATTTTTCGGTGTCGAACGCGCGTTCCGGCACATAAACCAAGTGCGGACCGTCATCGACATACTTGCGGGCCAGTGCCGAGGCGGCGGTGAGGAAGCCGGCGTGGCGGCCCATGATCACTCCGATGTAAACACCCTTGAGAGCACGGTTGTCGAGATTCACACCCATGAACGCCTGCGCTACATAACGTGCAGCGGAACCGAAGCCCGGGCAGTGGTCATTTTCCATCAGGTCGTTGTCGATGGTCTTGGGGATATGGATCGCGCGCAGTTCGTAATTCGCTTCTTTCGCCTGCTCGTTGACGATGCGCACCGTGTCCGACGAATCGTTGCCGCCGACGTAGAAGAAGTAGCGGATGTCGTGGGCCTGCATCACCTTGAACATGCGGGCGCAATATTCCTCGTCCGGCTTGTCTCGGGTGGACAGCAAACCCGAGGACGGCGTGTCGGCCACCTGTTCAAGATTGTGGGTCGTCTCTCGGGTAAGATCGACGAAGTTTTCATCCACGATGCCGCGGACGCCGTGGACAGCACCGTAAACGGCGGTCACTTGGGTGAATTTACGGGCCTCGAGGGCGACGCCCACGACACTTTGGTTGATCACATGGGTGGGGCCGCCACCTTGTGCCACGAGTACTTTTCCTTCTAAACGGCTCATAGGTGCCTCAGGATTGATGATCGCCGGGCGGATGCAAGTCTTGAAAGCGTGACGATTCCCTCAAAAACTCCGCATAAATTTGTGACGGATGAAATGCCGCCGCACAGGCAAACCCATGGTTTTGCATTCTTGAGAATGAATAACGGCGGGTCGAGAGCCATGATTTCCAGCAACTCGATAAAACCCCGGTCGCGAGCGGAGTTGCGGTGCCGCAACCCGTCCAACGATAATCGTCTCGCGCCGGGTTCATCCACACGAGTTTCTTCTGCTACGACCAGTGACTGGTATAGACCGGCCTCTGGATCAATCTCGCTTCCCGGAAACAACTCGCTCGATCAAGGCATAGTTCAAATTTTTTCCCTGATCCTCACCCGCAGATCCCGAACGATCCACAGCACCCCCGCCGCAGCCTTGCCGTCGCCTTGCGCCATCCTTGCGCTTTGTCGTGAACATGTCCCGCACCGCCTCAAACGTCCCGTTCACGAACGCCTTGCTGCCGATCACCGCACCATCCGTAAAACACCTCACCCGGCACCACAGGATCGCCGCCATGCACAGATCCGGCAACGCCGTTTCATTGTCGTCAATTTCTAACAACTCGAAAGTATTCTTCGTCACCAACCCACGCGATTCAATAACAGCCCGCAATCCAGACATGATCATGAATAAGTTGAATATTTGCTGGCCAATCTAATCACCAGCTTGTATCGAATAGTCAGTTGCTGGAAATTGTTGATTTGTCTATGAACTCCCCGCCACGCGTTTTAGTAATGGATTCGCAACCTTTGATGCGGGATGGCTTGGCTTTAGTAATTTCCCGAGCATTATTGTGCGAAGTCTATGTGGAAGAGGGTGATTTCACCAGTGCCACCGCGCGGGTCTTGGAAAAACGAATCGATTTGGTGATCTCAGATTTCAGAATCCACGGGGAAACCGGACTGAAGTTTCTGGAAACAATCGCCAGATCGGAAGGCGCCACCCGCTGCCTGATTTTTTCGGCGTTTGACGAGTTGCAGATCGGCTATGCCTGCATGCGTGCCGGAGCTTCCGGCTTCGTGAGTAAGTCCTCGCATACGGACAAGCTGGTGGCGGCAGTGAAGACGGTCCTGGAAGGTCGGCACTACGTCAGCGAAGTTCTAGCGAAGGCGCTGATGGGTAAGAATGAAGTCGCACTAAAAGGCTCTATCGGCGCGTTGCTCACTTCCCGCGAGCTAGAGGTTTTTTCCTTGATCGCCGCGGGCATGGTGGTTTCTCAAATCGCTTTACGGCTTGGCATCAGCGTCAAAACCGTGGAGGCCCATCGTGAAAACATCAAAAACAAACTTGGATGCGACAACGCCTCTCAGGTTGTGGCCGCAGCCGTGCGCTGGCTCGATAGCGCGTCGGTAGCGATATGAAGGCGAATCGTCGGTAGAATCATGCACTAACAATAGCAGTGATCGTCGCAACCACGAACTCTACGGAGGCTCCAGAACAGGCATCCAGATCGAGCCTGAGATCATTCCGAAAGATCTCAATGGTGACGCCCAGATCTTTGCAAGCAGGGCAATTCAAAGGGCAGGAATTGCGTGTTTCATCGCAAGAACGGATTTCCCACCGTCTCGTGGCCGATGGTGGTGGCCGGGCCGTGGCCGGAGAGCACGCGGGTGTCAGGCGGCAGGGTGAGCAGGTGGCGGGCGATGCCATCGAGCAATTGCCGGGTGCTGCCGCCCGGAAGATCCGTGCGGCCGATCGAAGCGGCAAACAAGGTATCGCCTGAAAACACGATGCTGTAGGAAGGAAGGTGGAAAATCACGCCATCGGTGGCATGGCCGGGGACGTGGGCGATGTGAATTTCCAACCCTGCCAGCTTCAGTGGCTCGTCGGATTGGAACAACACATCAATCTGATAAGGCTCCACTGAGACCGGCAAGCCCCAGTCGCGGGCCACGTCCTCAAGCGTGAGTTCGGTGGAAAACGGTGCAAATGCGTGCAGCCGCGCTCCGCTGGCTTGGAGCGCGGCGGCATCCAGAACGTGGTCGTAATGCTGGTGGGTGAGCAGCACGTCATCAACACGCACGCCCTTTTCATCCAGCCAATCCGCCACGCCCTCGGGCGCGTCGATGAGCAGGTTGCCATCGGGGGTTTCGATCAAGTAGCCGTTTGTCTGGGTAAAGCCACCGGTGTGGGATGTGATTTTCATATGGATTGGAAGTTATATCATATTGCGTAAGACACGGTATCCGGCGGCGCACCGCGGGCACTGGATCTGGATGGTGTCGGCATCGGCGAAAAGCTCGTCGAGCCGGTCGCGCCAACCACCGAGCACCGGCAGAATCCTGTCGAGCGTGCAGCCACAGTGGAAGCGAAAGCGGCGGGTTTCTAGCAGCTTGGTTTCCTCGTTGGCATCGATTTTGGAAACCTCCTCCGTGTCGAGCGCGGCGAACCAGTCCATGTCGCAGTCCGGCTGGGCGGCGACCAGTGCGAAGTGTTCCTCTTCCAACCGGAATGCCCGCGCCGGGCGCTGCTCGGATTGATCGTAGTATTGCGAAATCCAAGCCACAGGGTCCTTGCCATCGATCTCCAGTGTGGAACTGCGCGGCTCGGCACCCCGGACCTCGGTCGTTTGGCTGTAGAAAAAGTTGCGGTCCGGTTCGCGCACGTCCTGAGTGAAAATGCGTCCGGTGACGGCTTCGGAAACCGAGCCGCCGGTGACAAACAGGTTCACACGGGGAGCACGCAGGTTCACCGTCCAGGCGATTGTTTCGGCCCACGGCCTGGCCACGAGGTGCAGCGTGAGCATCGCAAGCGCATCCTTGAGCATCCCATCGAGTTCCGGCGCATGGCGGATCCCGTGCTGCATCAGATGCAGATAGTAGTCCGTGTAGATCGGTGTGAACTGCCCGCGCACGACCAGCGCATTGCGCTGGCGGACGAAAACAGACTCGATTGTGGTGAAATCTTCGACGGACTGCATGGATCAGTGGGAAATTCTTGATAAGGGCGGGATCGGGGGGCCTGCCGCCGGAGAGAACCACACCTTCTCGTTCCGCACCACTTGAATTGTCATTGCCAAGGTGCCCAGCTCGCATGACGTGTCTGATCATCCATCCAGAGGACATTGAGTGGATGCCGATCGGCCATGGTTCTGTGCGACGAGGGGTTTGACGCGGCGGTGTTTGTCAGGCCATGCAAGGATGGAACCGCGATGCGGTTCAATCCGGTTGGGAAATCGTCCCGGGGTAGCCGTCTGGCGGCGGCAACCCCGGGCTGAAGGACGCTACGCCGTTGGCGTAATAAATCGGGATGGCATCATTAGAAGAGCACCCAGGCGCGATTGGAACTTGGAACCGGTCTTACGCCGGGCTTTCCTTGGTGCGTGGAAACGATCCGGATCCGCGGCGCACGCCAGCACAACCTGAGAAACATCGACGTCGATCTTCCACGAGGGAAGCTCGTCGTGATCACCGGGCCGAGCGGATCGGGGAAATCCTCGCTCGCATTTCACACGCTCTACGCCGAGGGCCAGCGGCGTTATGTGGAATCGCTCTCGGTCTATGCGCGGCAGTTTCTCGACCAATTGGAGAAACCCGACGTCGATTCGATCGAAGGCCTGAGCCCGGCGATCGCCATCGAGCAGCGAAGCGGCGGGCTCAACCCGCGCTCGACGGTGGCCACGGCCACCGAGATCCACGATTACCTGCGCGTGCTGTGGGCGGCGGCAGGCGTGCCACATGACCCGCAGACCGGCGAACGGCTCCAGCGAATGGGCGCGGCGGACATCGTCAACGCGCTGGCGGCGATGGCGGAGGGCACGAAGGTGATGCTACTCGCGCCGGTGCCGGATGAGGAACTGCGCGAACCGGCGCGGTTGTTAGGCGACTTGCAGCGGCAGGGATACATCCGGGTGCGCATCGATGGTGAGATTTTCGAAATCGAGGAAGCGGGAAAATCATGGCCGGACTCGCTGCCATCGGTGGAAATCGTGGTGGATCGCTTCGTGATCCGCCCGGGTGTGGAATCGCGCATGGCGGACTCGGTGGAGACCGCGCTGCGGCTCTGCGGAGTGGAAGCCCGCGCGGCGGTGCAGGAACCGGAGTCGGACACATGGCGCGACCTCACTTTCCAGACATCGTGGCGCAATCCGTCCACCGGTTTCATCGTCGGCGAGCTTTCGCCCAAGCATTTTTCGTTCAACTCGCACCTCGGTGCATGTGACGGATGCGAGGGACTGGGCACGGAAATGTTCTGCGATCCCGAATTGTTAGATGTAGGTACCGACCCGGAAAAAACCTTACAGCGGTATCGGGAAACCACATCCGAACTCACACGGCGGAAGCTCGCGAAATTCATGGCGCACCGACCGTGTCATGCGTGCGGCGGGCGGCGGCTCAAGCCCGAGTGGCTCGCGGTGAAGATCGGAGGATCTAACAACCAGTGGCTGGGCATTCAGGATTTCTGTGCGCTGGGTGTGGCGGAGGCGATCCGCTGGTTGGAGGGTTTTCATGCCGATCCATCGAAGGCGGAGGTTTGCCTGCGACTGGTGAACGATGTGCGCAAACGGCTGTTGTTTCTGGAGGAAGTGGGACTTGATTACCTCACGCTCGATCGCAGCAGCGGCACGCTTTCCGGCGGTGAGGCGCAGCGCATCCGCCTCGCCACCCAACTCGGCGCAGGTCTCTCGGGTGTGATCTATGTCTTGGATGAACCCAGCATCGGTCTGCACGCGATGGACACCGCGCGGCTAATCCGCGCGCTCGTCCGGCTGCGGGATTTGGGCAATACGGTGGTGGTGGTGGAGCATGATGAAGAGATCATTCGCGCGGCGGACCATGTGATTGATATGGGTCCGGGCGCGGGATCGGCGGGCGGTCTGGTGCTCACGGCGGGTGCGCCTGGCGAGATTGATTCGCCGACCGGGGAATGGTTGAGGGGGAAGATGAAATGCGACGGTCATCGAGCGCCGGTACAGTTCGGTGGCGGCAAACTCGTGATCCGCGGCGCGCGCGAGCATAACTTGAAGAACCTCGATGTGGAGGTTCCGTTAGGTCAACTCGTATGCCTGGCGGGGCCGAGCGGCAGCGGAAAATCCACCCTAGCGGATGACATCCTGCGGCGGACACTCGCACGGCATTTTCATCACTCGGGCGAGGTTCCTGGAAAACATGACTCGATCGAAGGACTGGAGCTCATCGAAAAATGCGTGGTGGCCGACCAATCGCCGATCGGCCGCAGCCCGCGCTCGAATCCAGCGACCTTTACCGGCGCGTTTGATTTGATCCGCGATCTGTTCACCAAGCTACCGCTCTCCAAGCAGCGCGGCTATGGCGCGGGGCGTTTTAGTTTCAACGCAGTCGGCGGACGATGTGAACGCTGCCAGGGCAATGGCCGGCTCAAGATCGAGATGCACTTCCTCCCGGACGCATGGGTCCCCTGCCCTGCCTGCGGCGGGCGGAGATTCAACCGCGAAACGCTGGAAGTGACCTACAAGGGAAAATCCATTTCCGATGTGCTCCACTTACAAGTCAGCGAGGCACTGGCATTTTTCCGGCCGATCCCGAAGCTGCGCCACATCCTTGCCACGCTCGAGGATCTAGGACTTGGCTATTTGAAACTCGGCCAGGCTGCCAACACTCTCTCCGGCGGCGAAGCCCAGCGCCTCAAGCTCGCTGTGGAACTCGTCCGTCCGCAGGCACCGCACACGCTCTATCTCTTCGACGAACCAACCACCGGCCTGCACTTCGGCGATGTGCGGAGGTTGTTAGATGCTTTCCTCTGCCTGCGCGACGCCGGCCACAGCGTGCTGGTGGTGGAACACCACCTCGATGTGATCGCCGCCGCCGACTGGGTGATCGAACTCGGCCCCGGCGGAGGAGACCACGGCGGAAAGCTGGTGGCGGTAGGGACACCGGAAACCGTCAGAAAAACGAAAAACTCACCTACCGGCCGGGCCCTGATGCGTGCGGACAAGCGCCCACCCTGAATTCACAGAAAACGTAAAAAATCGTCGAGAATCCGGTCGGCGCCATGATGACACGTTGGAAAAGCGCCGCGGCGCGATAGATCGGACCGCCGCCACCGTATCTGGTGCATGTCATTTCGACTCAGACTGAAATCCGCATGGCCTGTCGCATGGATCGCCGCCGTCATCGGCACCGCACAAGCCGGGGAAGTCCCTTCGCCCATCGACAACCGCGCACTGCTGCCGCCCATCAAACCGGACACCGAAGTCGTCATGGAAGGCATGTCGCCGGACTGGATGAAGTCGCTGATCATGGTGCAGTTCCGCGTGGAAACCGCCACGCCGGAGGGCACCTTCGCCGCCGCCACCCGGGTGCTCGACCACTTGGCGGAAACGGGCGTCAACGGCCTGTGGATCAACCCGGTTTTCAAGCGCCTGCCGCGCGAGGTCTCGCCGCATTTCAACGGCTATGGCAACGAAGGCCCGCACACCATTGCGCCGGAGTTGAGCGGCACCGAGGATCCTGACGCCTCATTCGCTGCAGCCAAAGCCTTCGTCGATGCCGCCCATGAGCGCAACATCCGCGTGCTCTTCGACGTCATCACCTGGGGCGTCGCCAAGCAAAGCCCGCTCGGCACCGAACACGAGGATTGGTTTCTCTTCGACGGCGCAAAGCGCGAAGTCTGGGCCGGCTGGGCTTACAACTGGAACGTGCCCGCCATGCGCGAGTGGTTCATCAATGCCTGCGTCCAGTTCATCGAGCTTACCGGGGCCGACGGCTTCCGCTGCGATCTCGAACCGCACATCACCGGCTATGAGGTGTTTCGCGAAGTGCGCAAACGCCTCTACGAAAAAGGCCACAAGATCATCATCATGCCGGAATTCGTCAACTCGCGCGAGGGGGTCTATGACTTCGAACAGGTCGGCGTGGGTTTTGAAAAAGCGCTCAGGCGGGATGCCGCGCCGCCGATTCACGAGAGCGGCAGTTATTATCTCGAAAATGATATCATCCAGAGCATCCGCAGCGGCCGTGGCGTCGGCATGGGCGAGTTGCAGGAACAAGGCAAGGGCGGCACGCTGCGCTACCACACCTTCAACTTCGCCTGCCACGACACCGGCGGTGCCCGCGTGCTCGGCAGCCGCCTGCGCACCGGCTACCAGGCGATCCTCGCCCCCTTCATCCCCATCTGGTATCTCGGCGAGGAGTGGAACAATCCCTACGACACCGCGCCTGATAAAAACAATGTTCTCTATTTCAACCACATCGACTGGGCAAAGCGCGATGCACCGGAAAACCGCGCGTTTTTCGAGGATGTGAAACGCCAGATCCGCATCCGCCGCAGCTATCCGGAAATCTTCGAACACTTCCCGGAATCACAACGCGATGCCAACATCGCACGCGTCGAGGCAGTCGGCAACGATCTGCCCGCCTATGCCCGCTTCGCCGGCGGCCGCGCCGTGGTCGTGGTCCCTAACAAGTCCGCCGAAGCCCGCAGCTTCGAAGTGCGCGTCCCGCTCGCCGATCTCGGCCTGCCCAATCAGCTCATTCCGGTTACCGACCTGTTGGCGGAAAAACCGGTCGCCGCGCGGCATGAAAACGACCGGCTCATCTTCCAGTCCGAAGTCCCGCCGGACGGCATCTCCATGTATCTGCTGGATGCCAAGGCCCGCTGAAACTTGAAAACCAAAATTCCAGCCACGAAGAACGACACATCGCTATGGGCAATCCGTCCGCCCAAGTGGTCACCATCACCGACGAGAAGACCGCTACATTACACGGGCTGCCCGGGCAAAGTGCCATTTCAGCGGAGCGCAAGTCCGTGATTGCCGCGCATTGCCGTGCAGGCTACCACTGCAGCACGTGAGCGCACTGGGTTTCATCGAAGTTCCTTTTTTCAGCATCGCCGCCGTGGTGGCCGATGCGGTTGCCAAGACCAGCGGTGTGCGCATCCTCGGGTTCGACACCAGCGGCAGCGATGAAATTGTCATCCGCATTGCAGGCACCGTCTCCGAAGTGGCAGACGCCTTGGAGACTGCCGGGCAGACTGCCCGCAAGCTCGGTGTGAAATATCTCGGCACCCGCCTCTCCAAGCCCGACAGCCATTTTTCCGAACTCTACTCCGGCCCCAACGCCATCAATCCGCTATACGGCGGACGCGATCAATTCCTGCCCACCGATTTCCCCAACCCCGATCCAGCCATGTCCACCCAATCCCAAGCCCTCGGCATTCTCGAAACCCAAGGCCTCACCGCTATCCTCGAAGCCACTGATGCCATGCTCAAAACCGCCGATGTGAAACTCGTCGGCAAAGAGAAAATCGGCGCTGCCTACGTGACCATCATCGTGCGCGGCGACGTGGCAGCTGTCACCGCAGCCGTGGCCGCCGGTGCCGCCGCCGCCGCGCCGCTGGGCAAGGTGATCGCCTCGCACGTCATCGCCCGGCCGCATGCCGAGATGCTTGCACTGCTGCCAAAGCCGTAAGCTGAAAGAGAAATCGCGCGAATTCCAGCGCGGGGCCTGGTGCTGAAAACCACCTCATGGTGTTTATTTGCATGGATCACGAGCCCAACACAGCGCGATGAATGCGCCCTGGGGCTTTTTTCAAAAAACGCCGTGCCAGGGCCTCGAACTCTTCGGATAGGTCGGTGAGATGGATTTCAAGCCCTCCCTCCCGGTCGCCGGGTGCCAGCAAATCCAGTCGCGCCAACTCCCGCTGCAGATGCTCGGCGCAGGTCGTGGCGGAATCGATCAATGAAACATCCGCTGGCAACAGTTTCCGCAAAACCGGAATCAACAGCGGGTAATGCGTGCAGGCCAGCATCAGTGTGTCGATGCCCCGTTCCACCAGAGGATCGAGGTAGGTTCTGAGCACGACCTCCGTGGCCGGGTGATCGATCCAATCCTCCTCCACCAAGGGCACCAGCAGCGGTGCTGCGGTAGCGTGGATGATGAGCCCCGTGCGACGCAGGGCCAGCGCGTGCTGATAGGCATGGGAACGGATCGTCCCGCGCGTGGCGATGATGCCGATGCGTCCGGCATCAGGATTGGCAAGAGCGGCGTCCACACCGGCATCGATCACACCAAGGATCGGCAGGCGGTATTTCTCGCGCAATCCCGGCAGCGCGTGGGCCGTGGCCGTGTTGCAGGCCACCACGATCGCCTTCACGCCGCGGGAAATCAGGAACCGGCTGTCCTCATCCGCAAACTGGCGGATCGTTTCCGGGCTTTTCGATCCGTAGGGCAGCCGCGCCGTGTCGCCGAGATAAACGATGTCTTCGGCTGGCAGCAATTCCTGCACCGCACGCACGACGGTCAGGCCGCCGACACCCGAGTCGAAAAATCCAAGAGGAGCTGCATTCACTGGCCGGATTGTGCCCGTGCACAAAGCTCCGGCAAGCGGGAAGCTTCCGTTCCATGCATTTGCAAAACCGCTGCCGGAGCCGTCAGGGATTCACGACCACCCGCAGCCGGATGAAACGTCGTTCAGCCGCTGAAACCGCCACATGATCGCGGACTGTCAGATGTGTGGCCTCGTCCTCCTCGATGATGGTCTGGAGCGATGACCAGGAGCCTTCCTGGAGGTCATTGCTCACCTCGATGAAGTAGGAGAGATTGGTGGCGGCCGGATTTTTGGGAACGCGCAGGCGCAGGTATTTGCCATCACCCACTTGGGCGAAATCCGCCTCTGCAGGGCTTGCTGTCGGCGAACGAGGTTCGCTATCAAATGCGTATTCCAACAGGTTGGAAATCCCGTCTCCATCGGCATCGTCACCGGGGAGATTGGCACCGGGCTCCGCGTTGCCAAACTTGACCGTCTCCCACGCGTCGAGCATGCCGTTGCCGTTGGCATCGGGCTTGGCCGTGATAACCAGCGTATCACTCGCAAAACCCAGATAGCCCGGCGAAGTGACGGTGGCCGCCACCACATAGGTTCCCACCGCCGAGGGCTCGTGCGGCGAGCCATTGTAGGTCAACGCCACATTCAGATCCGCCGGCGCGGTGCTGGCAGTGGCGGATTTCGATTTTCCGTCATACACATGCTCGAGATCGCCAAGATTGATGACAGCCATGCCCGGTGCGACCTCGATCTCCAAGGTGGCGTAATCCGATGCCCCCGAAGCGTCGGTGACGCTCGCCGTGAAGCTGTTAGACCCGGCGGCCCCCCGATCCGGGGTTCCTCCGAGTGTTCCGCTTGGCGAAACGGTTAGCCAAGCCGGACCTCTGAACCTCGAGAAGGTGAGGGTGTTTCCCGAGTCCGGATCGCTCGCCGCCAGTTGTCCCGAAAACGCGCCGCCCACCGTCGCGGAGGCCACATAAGGACTGGCGAGGAAAACGGGTGGCCGGTTGGTGAGGTATTTCACCGTCAACTTGGGACGGAATGACGCGGTGCCGTGGTTCGCAGTAGCATAACTCGAATAATCCTCGGTGTTGTCGTTATCATCGTCGATCTCATAGCGGATGCGGAACTGCGTCCTGCCGCTGCGGTTGACGTGCCCGAGATCCGCCGTGGGTAGGCGGCTGAAGATGGTCATGCCATCGTTGTATGCGGGATAGGCGAGTTTGCTCACGGCCGCCTTGCCAGGAACCGCCTGCCAATCGGCGTTTTCCAGGCTGGAGTTGCCATTGAACGAACCACCAATCACATCCACCAGGATTTCGCCGAAAGTCCGG
>CANLKN010000037.1 GCA_947491475.1 Akkermansiaceae bacterium
CTTCAGCAGCCCTTCCGCCTCTTTTTCCAGTTTCCAAAACTGCTTGAGCAGGTAATCGGCGGCGGGCGGCGGGGTGTAGCGGTAGAAGTATTTGTTAGGGAGGATTTCGTAGCCGAGCTGCGGGCGGTCCTCCCAGCGGACGATGGTTCTTTCGATCTCCCGCTCCAGGAAGGCGGGGATGTATTTCTCCGGTTTGCCGTTGGGATCGTAGGGGATGTATTCGTCGTCCTTGATGTAGTGGTGGTGGGTGTAGCTGACCTCGGTTTCCAACTTGTCGAGGGTGGCGGCGGTGAGCTTGCCCATTTCCTTGCCGAAGCGTTTGGCGATCTCCTTCTTGTAGAGTTCCACGAAACTGTCGTCCGGACCGAGCGTAAGGTCGAAAGTGTGGACTTTACCACTCTTCGGGCTGGTGACGCGGATGTGGAGGGTCATCTCGCTGTCGTAGAAGTCCTGCTTGGATTTCACGTTGGCGGCCTTGAACTGCACGGGGAAGGGCTCGGTGATGATGGCGGGTTGGTCGTTTTCATCGGTCTGCCAGAAAACGACCTGCACCTTGTGGAAGGCGAAGTCCGCCTTCTTGAAAAAGCGCACGTCGGGATCGGTGAAGCCTTTTTTCCAGCCATCGCGGTAGCGTTTCTCGATCCACTCGCGGTGACGCTCGACGATGCGGTTGCGCTTGCTGCCGAAGGATTTCGGCTCCTTCTCGTATTGCTGGCGGGCGTCGATGATCATCACGCGGCCGTCGCGCTTGATGCGGTCCCGGTCATTGCGCAGGAGCCAGATGTAGGTGTAGATGCCGGTGTTGTAGAACAACTCGTTGGGAAGCATGACGATGGCATCCAGCCAGTCGTTTTCCAGAATCCAGCGGCGAATCTCGCTCTCGCCCTCGCCGCAGTCGCCATTGCTGAGGGGGGAGCCGTTGAAGATGATGGCGATCTTGCTGCCGCCTTGCTCCACCGGCTTCATCTTGGCGATGAGCGTCTGGAGGAAGAGCAGCGAGCCATCGTCGATGGACGGCATGCCGGCACGGTAGCGGGTTTTCCTGAGTTTCTCGACCAGATCCTGATAGCCGTCCTTGCCGCCCCACTTCACGCCGAAGGGCGGATTGCTGAGCATGAAGTCGAAGCTGAAGAGGGATTCCGGGAACTGGTCGCCGGGTTCCTTGCTCTGGGGATCGTGCGGGATGAGGGAGTTTCCCCAGCAGACGGTGGCCTGCGTCTCGCCGCGGATCAGCGCCTCGGACTGGGCGATGGCGTAGGTTTCCGCCATCAGCTCGGTGCCGTGGAGGGTGAGGAACTTGTGGACGCGCTCGCGTTCCTCGTCGGTGGTGGCCTTGTCGAGCAGGTGTTCCTTGGCCACGTAGAGCATGCCGTAGGTGCCGCAGGCGGGATCGTAGAGGGACGTGTGCCGCGTGGGGATGGGGATGTCCAGCAGCTCAACCATCAGGCGGATGATTTCACGCGGGGTGAAGTGATCCCCGGCCGCCTCGGCGTGGGCTTCTGAGAAACGCCGGAGCAGTTCCTCGTAGATGTAACCCATTTCCAAACTGGATAGCTTGTCCGGGCCGATGGTGAGCTGGGAATACTGGTTGAGGATCGGCGCGAGGCGGGCGTTCTTCACCATCTTGCTGATGACGGCGCGGTAATCGAAGGCGTCGAGCACCTCCTGCACCTTGGGCGAGAAGCCGTTGAGGTAGGCGCGGAAATTCTTTTCCAGCAGGGTGTGATCCTCCTCGTAGATTTTGCGCAGCGTCCAGTTGGTGGACTTGGAGAAGCCGGGGGACTGCTTCGGGTTGAGTTCCAGGCCTTTTACGAGCTTTTCCAGTTCGTCGTCGGAGATGGACTTTCGTTTCGAGCGGATCTCGGCGGCTTTTTCCTCGCGCCACTGGATGAGCACGCATTCCAGCCGACGGATGGTGATGATCGGCAGGACGACAACCTGGTATTCGTGGGCCTTGAACTTCCCACGCAGCCGCTCGGCGGATTTCCAGATCTCGTCGGCGAGGTTGTTGAGACGGGCTTTGTCGAGGTGGGAGGCGTGGTCTTTAGGCATTCCGGGTGATGGCGTTTTTGCTGGCGACATCACGCCACAGGATGCGCCGGGACGGAAGCCAATTTGTGGCATGGGTCCGTGAATAGTTAGGGCGTCTGGCTGCGGGAAGAGGTAGGGCCGCACGCAGTAGGCCCGAGGGGAAGACTTTCCCTGTCAGAGGCAGAATATGCGGATTGTAACGGAATTTGTGACTGGTTGGAGTGAGGATTGTGCTCGGCAGATGGCTGAGATTGGTCAAGATGTTGTGTAGTTTAAAAGCCACGACAGACTGGAGAACACCCATAACCACTGCTCAAGTATCCACTTGAGCTTGGCCGGGGTGAAATAATTGCATTGTTCGACCAAAAAATACCAACCCAAATGAAAACGACCATACTAGCCGCCTGTGCAACCCTACTCGCACTCACTACACCAAGCCAAGCCGACTGCGTCATCAACGCAAAAAGCAAAACAACTTTCACTCGAATCGACAGCCATACCTTGCTACTGCAGGGCGGGACGGGGCCGGACATCATCATCAAAACGTTTGCGTTCATCATGCAATCATCCTCCATCACAGTCCTCAAAGACGACTTCTGCAGTTTCGAAAGTGAAGTCCTCCTCGTCGATGGGGATGTCGTGGACGTGAATCAAGTCACCAAAGTCGACTAACCCCGCCGCCGGAGAGCTTTCCAAGAGCGGCGTCGGCCTATCATGGGCAAAATACGCGGAGCGGAAGCCAATTCATGCCATGGGATGGCGAGTGGATATTAAACCATAACACGCAACGCCTTAGTTGCCCCTGCCAAACAAAAATCAAGCAGATCATGGAACTAAACCAAAAATGTTGTCCGGTGTGTTCACATACCATCACGCCCGTGAAAAAGCCAAAAGGAAGCAGGTGGATACTCTATCCGCTTTTGCTCCTGTGGATCATACCGGGCATTATTTATCTGATGGTTTACAGCGGTTACAAATGGGTTTGCCCGAACTGTGGCGCTAAAATCGCCGACGCGTGAAGGTCATCCAAATGAATCATTCAGAGTCACAGGACGTGAATCAGGATGAAGCCGATGAGCGCAAAAATGACCATCATCAAGAATGCCCTAGCAGCTGCACCAAAGGCGGCCTTTGAAGCGCCCTTGAATTCTGACGCGAATTGACGCAACTCCTCTGCCGCTTCCTTTCTTGCGGTGCGAATCCAACGTTCGAGCACCGGGTCACTGAATTCCGGTGTGGATTGAGGCGGCTCGGTTCCCTGAGGAGGGCTAGTTGGCGGGGTTGTCTGGCCACCGTTACGACTGGGAGTGCACCGGGAATGCTTCGTGAATTCAGCATCGTAGCGCGTCTTGGCCACAGGATCATTCAGGATCTTGTAGGCGACGATGAGGCGCTGCGTGTGCGCCGTGGCATCAGGGGATGGATTCACGTCGGGGTGCCATTCTCGCATTCTGGCGCGAAAAGCCCGCCGGATTTCCTCGGGTGACGCTGATGGTTTGATTTCCAGCAGATCGTAGAAGTCTTCAAACGCTTCTGTCGTCATCGCCTTTGTCGAGGGGCTTCACTTGGATTTCTGTCGAGGAGCTGCGTTTCGCAGGCTTCCAACGGAGGAGAGTCAGGATGGCGACACCCGCGATTGCTCCAGCCCATGGACTTGATGACTGTCCCGGAGATTTCATCAGGCTGCCTAAAATGGCGGCAATGAAAAAGATTATGACGGCAAGCACAATCTTGATTAGCCAGAGTCGGATGTTGTCTTTCATGTTTTTTTTGTGTTCACTAGTCTGCGTCTGCAGAGATACATTTGAGCTGATATAAATTTATTGTCGCTTAAGCGGACTGGAGCATTTTGATGCATTCAAATAGAATTGCGACAAGGCATATTCCAATTATAGCGAAAACAAAGCCTAGGACTTTGCCGGCGGTTCCGCCAACCTTGCGGGAATCCGAGAGCGGGAATCGTCCCTTAAATCCGAGATAGCACCAGTAAAAGGAGCCATATGCCAGAAGTGCTAGAAGCAAGAGTTTCATGAGTTTCTAAACGCTATTGTGGAGATCCATTCATTTCTCGGCAGGCCAAAGTGCGGCATCATCCATCTCAAGCGAGCTCCATACTCGCAGGAGAATCGGAGCAAGCTTCTCCTTGTGGGCCAACTCGTAGCTGAGCGTCAGGGAAACCGCGCGATTGGAAAAGGGCACGTAATACTGCTCCACCCTGACCGGCCCCTTGGTGCCTGAACGCGTGTAGCTGATCCGGTAGGCCCAGTAATCCGTATCGGCACGCGTCCTTGTGACGGCGACGCTATCCTTGTCGACTTTGAACACCGGCATGTTTGAAAACTCCTCGCGTGACTCTTTCGTGAGTTCCTGAAGTTCGTCATCGGACAAATCACGAAGTTCCTTTTGGGACAGCTTGGCATTTGAAATGATGCTCAGCCGCACTCTGGCGTAACCATCAGGCGAACCAGCAGCCGTGCCTGTGTTGAGGAGGCGGATTTTCCCGTCCGCCTCGATCTTGAATATCATTTCGGCGAATTTGACCTTGGCATCCCGAACAGCCTCTGAGTCCCAGACCCATTCCTTTGGGGTCGATATGGAGACGTTGTAAGCTGAGGTGAACTTGCGAGTCTCCACCTGCTGCCCTGCGGAGAAGCAGGCGGTCAGCAAGAACAAAACCGTTGAGAGAAATGCTTGAATCATGGCTCAGGCTTCCATTCAGAACTCCTGGATTGTGCGCCCGAGATTTCAGAAGGGGACATTCTAGAAGAAATTTTCTTTAAATACAATTTTGCCTCATGATGTCCAGAAGCTGAAGCTAAGTTGTACCACATGTATGCATGAATTCTGTATTCCACATGCTCTTTAAGCTGCCAAGCGGGCTCCTCACCATATCGTGAACGGTGAATTTGGCTTTCTAGGCTTTCATAATTTTCCTGCTCAGCAATAGACAGTTCGTCATAATAATTCCCTAGTTTAAATTGTGCATCTGCATCGCGCTGATTAGCAGCTTTTAAGAGCCATTTAACCGCTATGTTATTGTCGCGTGCAACGCCATTGCCTTCAAGATAGCATATTCCTAATCTATATTCGGCAGCAGTGTAACCCTGCTCCGCGGATTTCTGGAACCATTTAAACGCCGCCGTCGGATCCTTCTCCACTCCCATGCCGTATGTGTAGCAGATTCCCAAGTAGTGCTGGGCTTGGGCGTGTCCTTGGTCAGCCGCCTTGGAAGCCCATTGGAATGATTCCTTGTAGTCTATTTTGACGCCCTTGCCGTAGCGGTAAATATCCGCGAGTTGAGCCTGAGAGTCAGCGTCGCCTTGCTTGGCTTCCTGTTGGATCTGGGCGACCTTCTCGGCTGACGGGTTGTCTTCAGCAATAACCTGTGGCCAGCATAGGCAGAGCAGGATGATGATTTTTGACGCCGTGTGGATAGAGGAGCTTCTACGTGTATTCATGATTGTCGATAGGGCTGTCTTGAGTTGCTGATTTTGAACGGGGAGTCATTTGGGGTTTGAATACCCGTTATGGGACATCCTGCTACCTTTCGGCTTCCAATTGCTGCTCAAGATTTTTGCTTCCGAAATCTGCTCTGAGGTCATCTTAGAGCCGACCGTTAGGAGCGCCTCACCAGCGTCCTTGAAGCCACCCTGATTTGAAAGGCTTAGCCACATGTATGCGCTTACAAGATCCTTAGGGACGTCATTGCCCACGAAATATTGGACACCGAGGACGTATTGCGCTATACCCGCGCCTTGCTCTGCGGCTTTGCGAAGCCACTTGGCTGCTGCAGCGGCATCCTTGGCGACACCACCTGTGCCATCGGCATAGCAGGCCGCGAGGTTGAATTGCGACATTGGATGACCCTGCTCAGCAGCCTTTTGGAGCCACTTCAGCGACTTGGTAGCGTCTTTTGTGACGCCCAGACCCTCACCGTAGCATCGCGACACGGCCGCTTGAGCGCCACCATGTCCTTGCTCTGCGGCTTTACGAAACCATTTTGCTGCCACAGAGGCGTCTCTGGGCACACCGTCGCCGTTACCGTAGCAAATACCCAAGTTGAATTGAGCATCAGCAGCGCCGTTTTCAGCCGCTTTTCGAAGTTCTTCGAATTTAACACCGGACGGCGCGTCCACTGCAGAGACCTGAGACCCACATAGGAAGATCAAGACGGAAAGAAGCCGAAGGAAGCACTGGAAAACACTCTTTGCCAGAGTCATGTGGGTGGACTAACACAATGACCGGACAACATGCAAGCTCGTTGATGAAAAAAGAGCTATCCTGATTTTCGTCCGTTGGCTTACACCATGGCTGTGGCGGGTAATCCAGTTCACAGGCGTGCTCGGTGAGCGAGCAGCCCCCCGCGACATCGCCATTTCCATGCCGTCGTCAGATTGGAACTCCCACGCTCCACCGGGGAGAAGGTCTGGAGGTTTGTAGTGGTGACTGGTCCGACTGCAATAGGGACGCTAGGGATCTTTGGTGGGCGGAGGTCGGAAACGCGCTGCCATAGCGAGCTACAGGCGAGCGGAGGCATGGCGTTGACGTGTGGTGGGGCGCGGAGCTTGCTGGAGGGCGGGGGCGGCGGATTCGTATTCAGTCGAGCGGAGCGAGAGCCGGGGAGGCGGCCTTGCTGAATACGTATCGGCCGGGTGGCATGCGCGGCGGGGATGCGAGCGACAGCGAGCCTTGCTTGCGAACAAATCCGGGAACGTCCCTTATTGTTCCATGTAATCCGTGGCGCACCTTCAAACCAGTTTCAGCAGCTGCGCCAGTTGTTCCACCACTCCCGGAGAAACACCAATTCGCTCCAGACTCCGGGCGTTCGCGATTAAGACCAGCATGCGAGGCTTAAAGTCCTCGATTTTCTCGTGCTTGAATTCCTTCGGGTCGAAATCCACCGCGGCCATTTCCGGAAGCGCCGCGGCGGCGTGGCCGGCTTGAACTGCTCTTGCTAGATCGGTGAAGGAAGATACCCGTGCCAAGACTCGCGGCCGGAGTTTCTCCTTGGTGAGCCATTCTTGCCAGCGTGTGGTAAATTGCCCGCCCGGAAGTAGATCCGCCACGCTGGCCTTGCCGATGACATCCTGCACCGTGGCAGAGCTTTTCCAAAGAGCGTTCGCCGCGAACAGGGCGTAGCCGACCGATCCCAGACGCCAGCGCTTGGTTTCCGCCGGCAACGCATCTTCGCGGACGATGCCTAAATCGAGGCGGCCATCGGCCACGGCGCGGACCACGTCGAGAGTCCGGAGTTGCTCCAGTTCAACCATGGCATTGCCGAGCGCCTTGCTGATTTCGCCCAAGCGCGGCACCAGAAGCCAGTCGATGACGCTTCCCTGTGAGCCAAAGCGCACACTCACACTGCGGCCGGCCATCGCTTCCCGGAAGTCATCGAGTTCGCGGAACTGGCGGCGGATCACCAAGGCAAGACGATGTCCTTCATCGGTAATCTCGATCTGGCGGCCCACTCGGCGCGTCAGTGCCACACCGAAGAAATTCTCCAGCTCTTTGATTTGCCGCGAAAACTGTGACTGCTTCGTCTGATCGCCGCGGGCGGCCTTCGTCAGATTGCCCGCCTCCACTACCCGCAGAAATGTGCGCAGGCGATCCAGCGAGAGGCCGGAAACATCGAATATTCGGTCAAACTCTTTCATGACTCTGTGGTCAGGTTACCAAAGAATAACACTCTTACAAGAACCAATGTTTTCAGCCATATTCCATGCGTATGAAGAACGAAACGCACTACGACATCATCGCCGACATCCACGGCCGCTTTGACAAGCTCACTGCCTTGATGGAACGCTTGGGCTATGCCAAGACCGGCGACAGCTTCGTCCCGCCCGCCGGGCACAAGGCGCTATTCCTCGGCGACCTGATCGATCCTAAACCCGGCCATGCTGTTCCCCGCGGCGTCCGTTCCACGCTGCGAGCGGTGAAAGCCATGTGCGACCACGGCGACGCGCTTTGCTTGATGGGCAACCACGAGTTGAATGCGATCTACTTCCACAGCAAGGGACCGGACGGCCGCTGGTTACGTTGCCACGGCGACAAGAACGTCAGGATGCACGAAGGCACGCTCGCCGATTTTCCAGACCATCTGGACCCCGCGGGTGAATGGCTGGCCGTGTGGCTGCCCTGGATGAAGCGCCTGCCGTTCTTTCTGGAACTTGGTGGCTTCCGTGCGGTTCACGCCACATGGCACCCGGAAATGATCAACCGCATCGCGGGGCGCGACCTCCTATGCCCTGACTTCTTCTTGGCGGCTTCCAACAAGAACACGGAGGAGGGCGAGGCTCTGGAAACGCTACTCAAGGGCGTTGAAGTCGAATTGCCAGATGGCATCAGGTTCACAGATCACACCGGCGCTTCCCGCGGAAACATCCGTGCCCGCTGGTGGGAACTGCCCGATAGCGGCATCGGCTATGATGGTCTCGTGTTTCCTGCCAACCCGTCGATTCCTGCCGATCCAGTGAGCAAGGAATCCTTCGCCCAGATCCCTGGGTATGCAATCGATGCGCCGCCCGTGTTCTTCGGCCACTACTTCAAGCCGGCGAACTCTCCCACACATCCGGAGCGTCATAACGTCGCCTGCCTCGACCACTCTGCGGCCACCGGCGGACCGCTCGTCGCCTACCGCTGGAAAGGCGAAGCCCGCATCAACCCCGAACAATACATCACACACTTATGAAAACCGACCCACAAGCCATCCGCCGCTTCATAGACGAAACTCGCGCATGTGCCATGCAGATAATGGAAAACGGCTCCTACATCCAAAAGGAACTGCCCTCCCTAACCATGCCCGATGCGCTGCGCGAGAAACTCAATGCGCTCTGTATGGATCTCATCGGCACCAAGCACGATCTGATACATGAAATCTTTGAAATCGACGAGCTCATGTCCGCTTCTCCCGAATCGCCCGCCGTCGCCGGAGGCATCGAGCGGATGCGTCAGTGGATCTTCGAGACGGCTCAGGCTCTCCAGAACAACATCGAAGAGATTCAAGAGGCAATCCAATCGGGAACGGCGGATTTCCTGCTTCAGATGCTTGTGATGGAGTCTGCCGTCAACATCTTGAACTCCATCCCCTCGCCTCCGGACTGCTCAGAAGAACCGGAACCCAAACCAGAGGACGCCGAAGAGAACGACGAGGGGGGAGAGAATGATGATGAAGAAATCGACGACGACTCCGATCCGAACTGCTATGCCTTCTACTCGGAGGATTTCTATCCGGTCGGGATACTGATCGCTGCCATCCGCCGCTTGATGGCGCGACCGGACCTCCCGGGCGAATCCATCGATGATCTCAAAGTATTCCTATTCGCCATGGAGCGCCTGCCACTGGTCACACCGGGCGTCCGCATGAGCCTTGGTCTGCGTCTCGATCAAGGTGGTGAATCGGACTGGATCGAGATCCGCATGGAGGATGGCGAGTTCAGCCTTGGCCGCGGCACGTGGACTGAAGGCGATGCCGATACGGAAACCGTTTTCGAGGTCAGCTCGGAATACCGGGACGGCGACGCATTCATCGCCACCGGCTTCGCCGAATCCTTCACCGAATGCGCCCGTGATGTCTGCCGCGAGGTCGTCATCGAGGACTTCTGCGACGAACCCTTCACCGGCTGGGATCTTGCGCGGGACAAGACACGCTGGGCCTCGCTGCCGTGCTCCTTCCTTTGAAAATCAAACCCCAAACTCATTCTTCAAAATGTCCTTCTACAATCTCTACGTCGGTGATGCTTCCGATCCCAAGTTTAACTGGGAAGGCGGAGATTTCAGCTACAACATTCCCAAAATCCTCCTGGATCTGGGAGGAATCGGCCTAACGGGATGCGTGGAAGCCCGAATCCTGCTTGAGAGTGACAAATACGGCGGGAAAGTTCTCGACTGGGGATCAAGTGGCGCACGGCTGACCAAGGCTCGGATCATCGAGTTCCTCCATGATATCCACAGACCGCTGATCACCGGTTGTCAGTGGCTTGTGCGAGTCCAGACACTGGAAGAAGACCGGGATTACATCCTCTTTGCCTGCGAGCAGTGATTGTGCCGCGCGTTTGGCGACGCGTTGACAAATAGGGTAGTCTATTTCATAATCATCTGGCGCTCAGGAAACGCCGGATCGCCCCCGTCTTCGGATGGAAACGCGCCAATGGCATCCTGGGCGTCTTTTTCGCATAGTGACCTACTTGTCAGGCGAACTCTCTCGACTCAGTTGACTGTCGCTGCAAGCTGTGGCAGCTTCATCTCGCGTTCCGGAACGAAGTAGCTCCCATTCTCCTTGGAGATGGGCACGCGCTGGAGTGTCCGGGGCGTCTCATCTAGAGATGCGCCACGTCTTTTCCCGGCTTTGTTTTCCGGTCAGGTTGAGTGGAGGACATTTCGTCATTTTTTTACCGCTCAATCTCAACTTTTAAAGGCCGCTCGTAGAAGAGACCATTGAGTGTTTCGCCTCCTGTTCTTACCCGGGCTTCGATTTCGTTGACAACATTCACGTCCAGAGTGCCCGTCTTGTAAGGAATATTTGCATCTACCTGAATGGTGGCATGAGATGGTCCCAGCGTGACTATTGGGGCATTACGCATTTTCTCGAATGCAGCTTCATTCTGACCTGATTTCATCATCCGCTCGATATCAGAATATCGCAATGGTCGCATGCGGTGGAGTTGCCAAGCGATCAGAAGTAGGGCGATACAAGCTACTGTTGCTACGATTTGAAGGTATTTCATGGCGCTATCTTTCCAGCTTTATTGGGAGATCAGGGGCCGGTCTGTTCTTCCACACGCAAGAATCTCTTCTCTCTATTTCGCGTGGAGTAGAAGCGAGTGATTGTTCCGCCATTGCCGGCAATTCCACTTTCCACCGGCCCCCAAGATTCCATGTCCGGCGAGTCCTCGATGCGGTAGGTTTTTCCAAGAGCCGAAGGAAACGAGAACTCGATTGCCGTTCTTGCCTCGGCCACCAACGCCGGCTTGTCGAGTGGATCGGTGGGAGACTTGCCGGTCTGCACCTCGTAGCCATCGAGGAAGCCGTCGCCGTCGGTGTCAGGATTGAGGGGCAAAGCTCCACGCACGATTTCCTGGCCGTCGATCAATCCATCCCCATCGCTGTCTTGATTCCGGATACCGGTTCCCATGGCCAGTTCGTCAGGGTCTTTAAGACCGTCTCCATCGGTGTCATCGGATGCGGGATTCGAGTTGTGGACGTGGATCTCAGTGTAATCGTGCAGCCCATCGCCGTCGGAATCCGTGGAGAAATCACTCGTCCCGTAGAATTTCTCCTGTTCCTGATTCAGTCTATCGCCATCGATGTCCTCGCTGAGATCATCCAGTATCGTGATGGTGATGATTTTCTCGAATATGCTCTCGCCTGAATCGACAACCCGCACGCGAATGCTACGCGTCTCACCAGACTCAAAATCAAGGACGCTGGCGCTGATAATCTGATTGCCCGTGATGCTGAATGCGGCGTTGTCCGTGTCGCCTTCACCAGGGACGAGGGAATATTCAAAGGTGTCGTCGAGATCGAGATCCGTCGTCGTCAGTGAGGCGACTGGTGTCCCCGCTGGCAGGTTCTCAGCGATCTCAGCAGTAAGAGCGGAGATGTCTGTGGGGGGATTGCCATCGGCCAGAACTCTGGCGATTGCGAAATACCCGAGACCCGACTGGCCACCAACCAAAATGCTCCCGTTGCCCTGGCAAACAATCGCCTTGGGTTGCCATACCTCGGGTTGCGGCATGATTCCTCCATTTGCGAATGTCGGATCGAGCGTTTGATCCGGATTGTATCGGCAGATGAAATCGCCGCCGATTACGGCCAGCTTTCCGTTCGGCTGGAATGCCATTTTTGCTCCATTCCCGCCTGGGGTGATTGGGCCAACCGTCATGCCCGCTCCGCCTCGCAGAACCAGCTCGTAAGCGGTATTGTTGTAGCGTGTGCCTGATGTCCAGACTCCACCTTCGGAATCCACGGTTACGCATTCAGCATAACCGCCATTGGTCCCGCCGACGTCGATGAGGCTGTCACTCTCGATGTTGCCGTTGACGCCATATCTCCCTACCCAATGCTGTTTCGG
Source organism: Akkermansiaceae bacterium (assembly GCA_947491475.1). Classification (GTDB taxonomy): domain Bacteria; phylum Verrucomicrobiota; class Verrucomicrobiia; order Verrucomicrobiales; family Akkermansiaceae; genus Luteolibacter. The sequence continues at coordinate 12,101 of CANLKN010000037.1, forward strand.
ACCGCCGAAGAAATCGTAGCCACCGGCCACGAGAAACTTCCCGTCGGGATACACATACAACGACCTTGGGGTGCGATTTGCGGCGTGTTTTTTGCCGAAACTTGGATCCAACACTCCGTTTTCATCCAGTCGGGCGAGTGCAGAATAATTTGGCCAATTTCCGTCCGACGAGACACCGGCAACGAGGATTTTTCCGGATGGTTGGATGCCGACCGCGTAGGCTACTTCTGTTGCATTGGTAGTTCGACGGTCAAGCAATGTGACTCCGTTTTGCCCGAAGGTTTCATCGAGGCTCCCGTTAGGATTCAATCTCGCGACTCTTATTCTGCTACTGCCACCTGCAATCACAATCTTACCATCCGTCTGCAACGCTAGACAACGAGCCGCACCAACAAGAATATTAGAAGCCATCTTCCCTCCTTGAGCGAAAGCGGAGTCAAGCGAACCATCCGGATTGAATCGTGCAACTGCGGATTCAGCTATTTGAGCCAGATTCGGTGCTGTGCTTCCAACGGCGACGATCTTGCCGTCGGGTTGAAGCAGCATATCTAAAATCCGGTCGTGCCTCTGTCCTTGTTCGCTGCTGTAATCGATTCTTGCGATTGCCACGCCGTTCGTCCCGAAATTCGGGTCCAAATCTCCCGGTGCTGCCATGACACCGGCAGTGAAGCCGGCAAGGCAAATTCCCAAGGCGAGAAGCAGCGTGTTTGATCCAAGGGCGAGGCGGCCACTTGTCGCGGCCCGCGTGGGGGATTTCGGTGTTTTCATCGGTTGTGCAGGTTGGAAACAAACCAGCCACCATGGTTTCCCAAGGTGGCCGGGGTGTTTACAAGCCGCGTGAAGACGACCGCGACGACCTTTAGCCACCCCGAGGGGCAGCCTGAACATGCGCCGCCGCCACCCCGACCTTTCGGTCTGATGGCGGCGTTGATTCGGTCAACGCCTTCCGCTTCACGCAGGGTTGTAAAGCCCCGGCCGGATCTCTCCGGACGACAATATTGGACTCCATTCGCTAATATCCGACAAGAAAATAGTTCGGACTGAAACGACTCATTTCTTGCCCCACCTGCTGGCAGATGCTAGATATACAATCATGCAAACGCTCGCGCTTTCCGTTCTGGGTATCCTGCTGGTTTCGTGCAACTCAAAGAAATCGCCCCAAGTAGGAAATTGGGGAGAACCGACCGCTGAGCCCGTGGATGTTGCCGCGCAAACTGCCGAGGAAAAGTCTTGGCTGGGACTCGACTTGCAAGGTGCTGTGCAAGTCGATCATAAGCCATTGGTTGTTCCATTGCCTGAATTGCCTATGGTGCCGGTTGTCATCAAGCAGCAGGATTATCACGTCACACAGGTAGTGACAACCCGCGTGGAACCCATTCAGGTTCAGCCTGCGGTAAAACCTTACGACAGCAACGCATGGAAGCGTGACTTGGCCTGCAGACAGGAAGCAATCCGGACAAGAATCGAGGCCGAATACCAAGAAAAATGGAGACAGTAAGACGCGGAACAAGCACGAGTTCGTGAACAAGCGCTTCGCCACCGTCAGCAGATGCAAGAGTTGCAAGCGATCCGTGATGAAATCGAGTGGCAGAACGACGAGCTTGAGCGCATCCGCTGGGAAGTAAATTCCCGGAGACTCCGCTGAAGGAGGGCAAGGCCGGCATAGTGAAAGAATCACACCAGACAGGGTCAACAAATGTCAGCATTTGTCTGGGCGCATTCAAATTGGCCGAATGTTCGGTTTTGCTAGGTTTTTTCGCTCATGGCTCTTGCAGCCAAAGCACGCGGTGGCCATCAAGTTTCGGTGCATGGCTTGATTGGTCACTGATCGTGCTTTGCCAAGCGCTACGGACGGCGGTGATCCCACACGTTCCGCCAAATATGACGGTGATGGAGACGGAGTCCAGCTACTGCTCAATACCCCCAGCTCTCGTGCCGCACGGGCAGGCGGTTGAGGGTTTGCTGGTGGGAACGCCATTTCGGGTGGTGCTGGTCCATCAAGGCAACGAAACGGGCATTGTGGGTGTAGTAGTGACAGGATGCGTTGCGATTCATGGTGTGAAGCTTTAATAAGGGAAGCGGCTATTAAAGGAAAGTGAGCTTTTGTTTAATAAGCCCCCATTTTCGCCATGTGCCCGGCGACCTTGGCGGCGAGTTGGTCCACCTCTCAGCAGGCAAATAGGTTTTTTCTCACTCCTCTGCAATTCGCAGCAGGACGAGAATTTTACATTTCTTGGGGCTTCTGGCGCACGGCTATGTAGGATTTGGGAATGAGCCAAAGCATCTTTTCCACGATGATCGTGCAGTCAGGGAACAACAGTTTCATTTCACGATAACTGAGAAGTCGGGTCGTGCTGACCATGAATTCGACATGTTCCGGGGGTGGTTTTGACAACCAGCCCCAGGGAGTAAGCGGACGAATGATCTTCCGCTGGATGCTCCGCGGAAGCCAGTGGAGGAAGGGTGCCATGTAATGCGGTTCGATGGGGCATTCCCAAGCCGGGGTCTGGCACCAGAGCTTTTTCCCGACCCGCCTCATCTCACGGGCGAAAAGCTGCTGTTCCTCCCAACTGCCAACATGCTCGATCACGCTGTTTGAATAGGCGATGTCGTAAGACTGGTCGGCCGAAGGAAGATTCCGGCCGTCGCCAACAAGCACTGTGATCCGATGATCTGGAAAAGTGGTTGTGTCGTATTCATGTTTCCTGATGTCAACGATATCGATGGATTCCAATAATGGAGGGTGGGAAATCCAAGTCGCAAGGCCTCCTCCCGCATCAATCAATTTTTCATCGATCCGCGGGGTCAATGTTTTTTTTGAACAATTCAAAACGACGGGCCCGCCAGATTTTGAAAATCCGAAGATAGATGCTGCCTTGGGTGAGAGGCATTACTTTGGGCTGGATTTAGCTGCTGGGAGTTTGCTTTATGCGGAGGCTCCTGAAAGAGCGACTGGAAAGGATAGGAGGCCGGGAAAAGGGGATGGAAGAGGTGTTTCGTTAGGGGTAATCCCCAGTTCACGCCAACAATTGGCCAACTCGGGAGAGTTTGGAGCGCTTGTCATCGTATGTGATTTTAATTCTCCGGGCCGCTTTGACAAGGTTTCTTTCGGCACCAGACATGGCTCTGACGCGCGAAAATGGCCCCTTGCGCGGTTTGCCTTTTCCCGCTTCAATGGCCAAACGCGTTTCGTCCGCCGAATCAGGCGCATCATTTTTCAGTTCACCCCATACCCACAACCCACCATGCCTAAAGTCCGTCTTGCAGGAACCGTCAGCGGCGAGCGCGATCCCAACAGGGAAATCCGCGCCCGCCTCCTCTACAGCCTCTTCAGCCGCGGCTGGGATATCTATAACTCCAACGGAGATCAGCGCATCACGCTGTCCAACATTGAGCGCAAGATTGTCGAGTCCGATGCCTTCGTCTTTACGCCCGGAGCCACGCTGGAGGATCTTTTCAAAGCGGTTTCCATATTCGTGGGCTACCAAACGCTCGACCGCCACCTTTGCTCCAAGCCGACCGTGCTGCTCAATACCGACCGCTCATGGGACGGCTTGTTTTCGCTGCTCACGCACTTGAACGGCCTCGGCACGGTCTTGCAGCGCCACGAAGACTACCTTCTTCCAGCGACCTCGCCGGAGCATGTGCTGGAACTGCTCGAGTCCTCGCGCCTGCTTGGCACGCCCGTGGTGGACCGGGTGAAATCCGGCGCGCATGCCGTGGATTCCTACGAGACTCCTCTGCCGCCCGGGCATCAGGGCAATGTTTGTGTCTTTTGCTCGGCATCGATCAAGACCCCGGCTTATCTAACAGAAGGTTATGAGTTTGGTCGTCGGCTTGCGGGTGCCGGTCTCGGCTGCGTCTCCGGAGCCGGAAACTCCGGCATCATGGGTGAGGTGGTGCGTGGCTCGGTGGATGCCGGTGGCTGGACCGGCGGATCGAACGTGCCCCACATCATCGAGCTCGAAGGACTGCCTGAGGGGCTTTCGAGCTTCTGGCTGCGGCCGGACATCTACACCCGCATGGAGATCATGATCGAGCGCTCGGACGCCTTTGTCATTTTTCCCGGCGGCTCGGGCACGGCGCAGGAAATGCTGGCCCTGATGATCTTCAAGCACCAGCGCCACGCCTCCGCCGGCAAGCCAGTGGTCGTTTACAACCGCATTGATGAAGACGGCATCGGCTTCTGGACGCCGCTCATCAAGCTGCTGGAAACCTGGTGCTACGATGGAGAATTCACCGTCGTCGAGGATTTCGAAAAACTGCTGCCCACAGTGGAACGGCTGATGGAATCCTCGCGCGCCACCGCCGCAGTGTGAGCCTTGGGGTTGACCCGCCGGATTCCAGCGACTAGAGAATCCGCCTCACACCATGGAACCCACCACGACGGCATACGGCACTTGGAGCGGCGGACGCTTCATGCACTTCGGAGAAACCCTCAACGAGGAGCGTTTCATTAGTTGCATCGAGACCGCTTACGAAGCGGGCATCCGGACATTTGTCACCTCGGATGTTTATGGCAATGGCAAGGCCGATGAGTTGTTAGGCCGCGCGCTCAAGGGCATCGATCGCGCCAGCTACAGCCTGGTCGGCATGATCGGGCATGATTTTTACGAAGGCCAGCGGCAGGGCGCTCGCGGCTATCCGCGTTTCACCGATCCTGAATTGCGCGGGCCGGAGGGTTATGCGGGATTCATCCGCATGGCGGCAGGCAAAGAGCTCGAACGCTGCGGCAGCGACCATTTTGATCTGCTCATGCTGCACAATCCGGACGAACTCGGCTACACCAGCGAACCGCTGTGGAAGGCGATGAAGGCCGCCAAGGATGAGGGTCTCACCCGCATGCTCGGCATCGCGCCCGGTCCGGCGAATGGATTCTCGCTCGATCTCGTGGGTTGCTTCGAGCGCTTCGGCGAGGTGATCGACTGGTCGATGCTCATTCTCAATCCGCTCGAACCCTGGCCGGTGGGCCTCACACTGCCCGCCTGCGAAAAACACGGGGTGAAAGTGATGACCCGCGTGGTGGATTATGGCGGCGTGTTTCACGGCGATCTCGGCCTGCCAGGCCACGAGTTCAAACCCGGCGACCACCGGACGTATCGCCCGGAAGGCTGGGTTCAGCACGGCATGGAAAAAGCCGAACGGATGCGCCCGATCGCTGAAAAATACGGACTCACCCTGCTCCAGTTTGCCTCGATCTGGAACCTCAGCCACCCGGCGGTGGAGAGCGTGGTGCCCACCTTCATCCAGGAAGCCGGCGATGGTGCCCGGCCCATCGAGGACAAGATCCGCGAGTTCGCCGCATTGCCGAATATCCGTCTCACCGCCGAGGAGGTGGAGGCGGTGCGCCAAATCGGCGACAACACCGGCTGCATGATGCTCAAGGGTGCCAGCAAGCGCCACACCGCGAGCGAGCGCCCTGACGAGTGGCCGATGCGCGGGGATTTGCTCGAACTCGCCGGCCGCTACGGGCTAGGCACAGACTGGTGACCGCCTGAAGCGGGCTATCAACCCGCCGCACAGTGTTCATTCGGCGGTTTTTTCGCAAAAAAACAATTCTTGCCAAGCGCTTGCCGTCCCTCTAGAGACCGCAGCGTTCGCTTGGCAAATGAGCTGGCGCGCATGCTTCTTCTGGTCTTCATCGCCATGGTCTTAGGAAGTTTTGAAAACATGGCGTGATTTAGAATAGACAAAAATGGACATCTACGTGGGCAACCTGCCCTACTCCGCTACTGAAGAAGACGTCACTGGACTCTTCGCCGCACATGGCCCTGTTGAACGGGTCAAAATCATCACCGACCGCGATACCGGCAGATCCAAAGGATTTGCCTTCGTGACACTCGGCGACCAAAGCCAGCTGAATGCCGCGATTGAGGCGCTCAATGGATACGACTACCAAGGCCGTGCGCTCCGCGTGAATGCCTCGGAGCCCAAGGAATTCAAACCCAGCGGCGGCGGTGGCGGCGGCTACGGCGGTGAACGCCGTGGTGGCGGTGGCGGCGGCGGCTACGGCGGCGAACGTCGTGGCGGTGGCGGCGGCGGCGGCGGCTATGGCGGTGATCGCCGTGGTGGCGGCGGCGGCGGCTACAAAGGCGGCGGCGGTGGTGGTGGTTACAAAGGCGGCGGCGGCTACAAAGGTGGCGGCGGCGGCGACTGGTAATCCCATTAACACATCACAACTCTGAACAACGCCCGGTTTCCTCCATGGGAATCGGGCGTTGCTGCATTCGGGCATGGCAATTTCTGCTCATCGGTGCCCACTCGTTTGTTCCGCACTCTAAATCCTTGTCGTTGGCGGGGCGGGCGTTTAGGCAAGGCGCATGCTTGATGAAGTTCGTGCGTTGTTGATTCTCCAGGACCGTGACCGCCGCCTGCTGGCGCTCGCCAAAGATCTCGAAAAACTGCCGCAGGACGAGGCGCGGGCAAAGACCAAGCTGGCGGCCGACGAGACCGCGGTGAAAAAGGCCCACGACGCGCTGGTGGATTGCGAGCTGCGCCTGAAACGTCTCGAACTCGACGTCGGCACGCGCCGCACGACAATCCAGCGGCTCAAGGTGCAGCAGTTTGAAACCCGTAAAAACGAGGAATATCAGGCATTGGTCCATGAGGTTACCCGCTACGAAAAAGAGGCGGATGATCTCGAAACCCGCGAACTGGAATTGATGGAGGAAATGGATACGCTGCGGGCGGCGCAAAAGGCCGCGCAGGAGGCGCTTGCCCAGACCCAGCGACTGGTGGAAGAGGATCTCGCCACCATTGCCCAGCGCCACAAGCGTATGGAGGTGGAGCGCGCCGAAGTCAGCGCCGAGCGCGATCAACTTGCGGCGCAGGTTCCCGAAGCGATTCTCCCGCTTTACCATCGCTTGATGAAAACCAAGGTCGGGATGGCGGTGGCTCCGCTGGACGAGGGGAAATGTGGCGGCTGCCACATGAAACTCATCGCTTCCACCGTGGTGGCCGTGCAAACCGGCAAGGAAATCACCCGCTGCGAAGACTGCGGCCGGATTTTGTATGTGCAGGAGTGAGCCGCACCGCTCAGCAGGGAGTGGAGGCCAGCGGGGAGGGCACCGCGATGACCTGCATGCCGGCGCGCTGGGCGGCGAGGATGCCGGCCGGCGCGTCATCGAGCGCCAGACAGCGCGCGGCATCCACACCGAGCAAGCGGGCGGCTTTTAGGAAAATCTCCGGCGCGGGTTTGCCATCGGTGACGTCGTCGGCGGTGACCACTTCGTCGAACCAATCGGAAATACCAACCACGCGCAGCGTTTTCTCCACCACCATGCGTGAGCCGCCGCTGGCCACTGCCATCGGCACTTTTCCGCGCAACGAATTCGCGAAATCCGCGATTTCATCGATCAAGGTCACCGTGTGGATGCGTTTGAGAAAAGCCTCGCGCTTGGCAAAGGCCACCGCCTCCGGATCGAGGCGGAGGTTATACTCGTCATTGATTTCCACCACGATGTCGCGCGTGGGGCGGCCGCCCATGGCGAAGAAAACGTCCTCCTTGAGGATGCCGCCCGCACCGTGGATCGCGAGTGCCTCGCACCATGCTTCGAAATGAGCTGACATGGAATCAACGAGGGTGCCGTCGCAATCGAAAATCACGGCGTCATATCCGTGCTTGGGGAGCTTGAGGGAACCGATACTTGGCATAACAGGCGTGCCAGTAATGGCTCATCCGGCATGTGGCAAGCACCGTCACCCTGAAAGTTTTTCCAGTCCACTTACAAAAATGACACTTTTCCTAGCTTGATGAAACTCGTCTAAGTCACTTCACGGGAAATCAAAATGGAAGATACTGCCGGGATCGATGACGAAAGTTCCTTCGCCGGTATTTGGCCACGCGCCGATAACAAGGTTTCCGCTTCCGGGGCCAGGTTCCGAACTGATGACGAGAGATCCCGCACCGGGACCGCTTCCCGGGCCGATGACCACGGTTCCACCGCCGGGCTGGCCCCCGATGGAACCTGAGCCCCCGATGGAACCCTCGGCTCCTCCGTTGAATTGAGCGGCGGACTTAACGATCTGTTGATGCATTTCCGCCTGATAGGCGCCGATGCCATGTTGAATGCTGTGGAGTTGGTTCCTTGGATCGCTGGCGCGGTGCCGATTCTTGAGCGGCTTGTCAGCTCCGAAGTAGTATCTCATGCCGACCATTGCGTGATCATAGCCGTGGTCGCCTTGCATCGCATTGGCGAAAAAGCTCAAGCTCGGCAAGGGGGGTTCATATTCCACTTCCATCCCGTAAAACAAGTTGTCAAAGCGGTTTTCAAAAATCAGTGAAACCCACAGATCATCCACGGGATACGCACCAAGGTATAGCTGACAAAAGAATGCGTCCTTGTCCGTTTCGATGGGCGCGGAAGATGAGTCGAAACGGATCGATGCGACGCCCATTTTGCCACCGAGAGTGAGCCATTCAAAATAACGCTCGGCTTCAATTCCAAGTTCCCAGGAATCCACCAGCTCACTGAAGACGTAGCCGGCCTCCAGTCCCACCATGGCCGTCTCACTGTCCCGCCAGAAAAAATGGGCACCCACACCGCCGAAATCGACATCGTCGGCAGTGGCAAAACCATAGGATCTTTGACCGGCTGTGGAATAAAGGCCGTCCAGTTGCATTCCGAAGCATTCATGGACCGGCCAGCTGATGCTGCCTTCCAGGCTGGTGATGCTTTCCGAGTCCATGCTTCCGTGCAGGGCTCCGAACTTGCCATTGAATTCGGATACTGCGGGGTTCGCCATGGAGATAGCGGTCGTCAGCAGGATGGTGAGGCAGGCGGTGGGTTTCATGAGTTCACAGCACTTGGTTTTGATAGGTTCCAGCTGCGATGATTTTGATTTCAGAGCCCGGGTTGTTCACTTCCACAGTGCCCTGAATGATGACGCCGGGCTCGAAATGGACCGGACCGTTGATCTTGAGCGAGTCGCAAGCGATCAAGCTGGGAACTCCGAGATTCTCGATGGAATCGACGAGTTTGTAATCATCCGAGAGCGAGACGACCGGTGGCTTGCCATGGCGTGAGTTGTGCAGGCGGACCTGGCCATTTTCGAGAACTTCATAAGCATCGGAGCGCAGGGCAAGCAGGTCGGCGGTGCTTTTGACCGGTGCGAAACGGCTGCGCGGCACGTCGATGGCGGCTGCTCCTTGAAAGCATTCGATGGCCGCGCCCATCGCGCTTTCGAGCTGGATGACAGGAGTGGATTTTTTGTCGCGCGGATCAACAGTCTTGTTGTTGCGGATCATCGGCAGCGGCAGCACGCCGTGGTCGGCGGCGAGTTGTTGTTTTAATAGATCGAGCCTCAGCCAGAGGTTGTTGGTGTTGAAGTATTGGTGTTGGTCGATGTCCTGGAAGGTATCCAGATCGGCTTCCGGACATTGGGCGACCTCGCGCAGTAATAGCCGTCCATCGGCCTTGCGCACGGCGAGATGGCCGCCCTTGCGATCGGCTGCGGTGCGGCGCGTGCACTCCATCAGGAACGGCGCTCCGGAATCGGCGAAATGACGCAAGATCACGGGATCGAGAATTGCCCCGAGGTTGTCGGAGTTGGAAACAAAGGCATATCTAACACCTTCGGCGAGCAAGCGGTCGAGCCAGCCGCTCCCGACCAGTGCCGGGTAAAGGTCGCCATGGCCGGGTGGGCACCACTCGAGGGTGGGATCGGCCGGCCAACTCACCGGTTCGAGCGAGCGTGCGTTGATCTTGGGGATTTGGTTTTGCATCAACTCGACTTCCGATGCTTCCGCCAGCCCATCGGCACGGTATTTCATCAGATGGTCGAGTGTGTCCTGGCTGGTGCTGAAACTGTTCATCAGCAGTAATCGAACAGGTGCGCCGCTGGAATTCCGGAGGTCGAGGATTTGGCGCACCATCAGATCGAGAAAAGTGACCCTCTCACGCACGGCGAGCAGGCTTTTGGGGCCTTGCAAACCCATGCTGGTGCCGAGGCCGCCGTTGAGTTTGATCACCAACGCCTGAGCCAGCAGCGCGGCGTTCGCCGGTGGGGTGGAGGCCAGATCATCGAGCGTGGTCAAATTTTCCGCCGGGCAGATCGAATCCTCGGGGATCATGCCGCTTTCGTGGCGCAGCAGCGATTCGTAATTGCGGCGGAAGGCGCGGATGGCGGCGTCTCCCATGCCGGCTGAGGTCATCTTTTGTTCAAAAGCGACGAAGTTTCCCATTTTGGCTTAAATTGGTGCGCCGGGATACTGCTGCCATCGGAGATGCCGGTCACGCGGAAAAACACTGGCTCCACAAGATAGCTCAAGCGGCTCTATGGTGAGGAAACCGCCAAGCGCCTGCGTTTCCGGATGGGCACGGAAATGCAGGACTTGCGGCGTTTCACCGGTAATTTCGAGCAATCCCTCGCTTATGATGATTTCGCCGCCAAGGCGGTGAACGAGGAGTTGCCCGGCGCGGCCATCGGGCCGTTCAACCGCACCATGCCGGACAGAATGATTTGGTGAGAATGCGCCGATCATCATTGATGTATCCTTGCTTCAGATAAATGCCCAGGGCCTTTTGATTGTGGTGGTTCACTTCAAGGCGGGTGGCCATCGCGTTCCGCTTCAAGGCCCAGGCTTCGAGGACTGCCAGAGCGCGTTTGCCTTCTCCCCGGCCTCGTGTGGATGGAGTGAGGTAGAGCTCGTCTAACAAAACGAAGCGACCGCCGAATTCCAGACTGAAACCAAAGCTGCCCACGCAGTAGCCATGAGTGCAGGAACCTTCGCGCAAGAGGAAGACCGTGCCTAGGGATTCGTCCGAAAGCAGCTCAGCCAGTGCCCGCGAAAAAAGATCCTCACGATAAATCAATCCTTCTTCCGCATAAAACTCCCGCATCAACGCAAGGATGATGCTGATGTCCTCACGGGTCGCACTGATCCATTCGTCTGAGTTTTGCGTCATGGTTTTTCAAGTGCCTGCTGCGCTTTTTGTGCTGGCGTGATTATCGATCCGCAAGGCGGATTTCCGGGAGTTTCACTCCGCCGCCCTGGCGATTTGCAGGAGTTTTGCTTCGCCGAGGTGGGGACCGAGGATTTGCAGACCGGTGGGGAGGTTCTGGCCGCCGTCGAAATCGGTGACGCCGCAGGGCACGGAGATGCCGGGAATACCGGCGAGGTTGGCGGAGAGGGTGAAGATATCGGATAGATATTCGTGCAGCGGGTCATCGGCGTAGGCACCGATTTTCCGGGCGGGCGTGGGGGCGACCGGGGAAACGATGGCATCCACTTTTTGGAATGCGCCCTCGAAATCCCGGCGGATCAGCGTGCGGACTTTCTGGGCGCGGCCGTAGTAGGCATCGTAGTAGCCGGAAGATAATACATAAGTGCCCAGGATAATGCGGCGTTTGACTTCGGGGCCGAAGCCTTCTTCGCGGGATTTTTTGTAAAGATCGAGGATATCGGCGGGATTGGTGGCGCGGCGGCCGTAGCGGATGCCATCGAAACGCGAGAGGTTGGATGAGGCTTCGGCCGGCGCGATCACATAATAGGTGGCCACCGCGTGTTCGGTGTGCGGCAGGGAAATTTCGACAATTTCCGCGCCTTGGGCAGCAAGTTTCTGGATTGCGGCCTCGACGTTTTTGCGCACGCCGGGATCGATTCCATCGCCAAAATATTCTTTAGGCACGCCGAGTTTCAGCCCTTTTACGCCGGCATTGAGGTTTGTTAGATAATCCGGCACCGGCACATCGAGGCAGGTGGAATCCGCAGGATCGAAGCCGGCGATGGCTTGAAGAATCATCGCCGCATCCTCGACGGATTGGGTGAGCGGGCCGATTTGATCGAGCGATGAGGCGAAGGCGACCAAGCCGTAGCGCGAAACCCGGCCATAGGATGGTTTGAGGCCGACCACGCCGCAGTGCGACGCCGGTTGGCGGATCGAGCCGCCGGTATCGGAGCCGAGAGCGGAGATGGCGGTGCCATCGGCCACGGCAGCGGCGGATCCACCGGAGGAGCCGCCGGGAATGCGTTGCGGGTCATGAGGGTTGCGGGTGGTTTGCAGCGCGGAGTTTTCGGTGGCGGAGCCCATCGCGAATTCGTCCTGATTCATGCGGCCGAAGGGAATGGCCCCGGCGGCGCGGAGCTTGCGGATGACGGTGGCGTCGTAGGGCGAAGTGTAGTTTTCCGCGAGAAACTTCGAGCCGCAGGTGCAAGGCTGGCCGAGCACGTTGATGTTGTCCTTGATGGCGATCGGGATGCCGCCGAGTGGCAGTGAAAGATCCGCATTCGAGGCCTCGACGATTGCGGATTCGAGGTCGTGGGAGAGATAAGCGCCAGTGCGGGCATCGCGTGCGGCGATTTCTCCCGAGAGCCGCTCAAGGATGGCGGCGGGCGTGGTTTCTCCGGCGAGAAGTTGCTGGCGAAGGGTTGAAATGGACATTGGAAATGAGGAATTTGAAATTTCAGTTCACGCGTCGGTGACGACTTTGGGGACGCGGATCTGGCCTTGGGCTTGGTCCGGCGCATTTTGCAGGACGGCTTCCGCTGGCAAGCTTTTGTGCGGGATGTCGTCGCGCATCCGTCCGAACACCGCGGCGGGGTGGGCGGTGGGCTCGATGCCGGTGACATCCAGTTTCGAAAGCGCCTCGGCGTAATGCAGGATCGCTTCCAATTGCGGCTGAAAGGTCGCCACCTCGTCATCGCTCAGTTCGAGACGGGCGAGATTGGCGACGTAGCGGACATCGATGTGACTGTGCGGCATGGCCGGAACGTCGGGAAACGAGGGCATTTTTCCAAGTGTCAAGTTTGCCTGAATTTCATGTTGGCTAACTTTTTTCAGAATTCCTTGAGCATTCGCAAATATGAGAGGGTCTCATGCCGGCGGCTCGGTGATTGGCCTCGGACCATTCGGGCTCGGCACTTTATTTATGATCATCGGTCCTTCAATTCAGGATGCGGGATCTGCCCGCGAGGCAATGAACATCATCACAGGCTTCTCGTTCGGAGCCTCGCATCTGGCATCGCCACTGGTTTCATCACCGAGCACTACACCGGCACCAAACCCGTGATTGGCATTGTTTCAAGCAAACTCCGGCGGTGTTTGGGACAACGCCAAGAAGATGATCGAGGAAGGTTACGAGGTGAATGGAGTTATGCTTTGTAAAGGCAGCGACGCGCATAAGGCGGCCGTCGTCGGCGATACCGTGGGTGATCCCTTCAAGGACACGTCGGGTCCATCAATCATCATCCTAACCAGGGCATTCATGTCATCTTCAACTTCTGCGATGCCGACCTGCCCATCAACGACCACTTCCGCCGCCTGTGCGGTCCGCGCAAGGATGCTGAAAACCTGGTTTCATGCCGAGGGCATCACCTCCCGGCGGTGAGAAGGCCGCGCTGGACGGCGAGCATGGCGGCTTGGGTGCGGTCTCGTGCGCCTAGTTTTTCGAAAACGGAAACGAGGTGCATTTTCACAGTCGGTTCGGCGAGGCCGAGGAAATCGGCGATTTCCTTGTTGGCGAGGCCGCGCACGAGGCATTTGAGGACGTCTTTTTCGCGTGGGCTCAGCGAAGGCCGCTTGCGGCGGGCTTGCAGCTTGGCCGCGATGGGCGTAGGGAAGTATTCTTGGCCGCTGCCGACGCTACGCACGGCGCTGACGATGTCCTCGCGCGGGGCGGACTTGAGCACATAGCCTGAAGCTCCCGCGACCACCGCGCGCCAGATGGATTCCTCGGCTTCGGAAACGGTGAGTATAAGGATGCGCGCGGCGGGATTCTGGGCGCGTATGGCCGCCACGGATTGCGGGCCGTCGAGTTTCGGAAGTTCGTAGTCCATCACCACGATGTCGGGCTTGAGATCGAGGAAAAGATTCACCGCCTCTTCACCATCGGATGCCTCGCCCACGACCTCGAAGCCGGGTTCGGTGGAGAGCAAGTCCGCAAGGCCGAGGCGTACGACGAAGTGGTCATCGACAAGCAGGATGCGGAGTTTCGGAGTGTTGCTGGATTTCATGAGGTGACGGTTTCGTTGGGGTGGTAGGTGATGGGGGCAGTCAGTTGAACTTCGGTTCCGCTCCCGGGAGAACTGCGGATGGTGAGTGAACCACCACATTTGGCCGCGCGTTCCTGCATTCCGGTCAGACCGAAGTGGCCCTGGCGCGCGCCGGGTGCCCCAGATTGGTCGAAGCCGCAACCGTCGTCACGCACGATCAATTCGATCTGGCCGTCGATCACATCAAGCGAGACGCGCAAATGGCGCGGGCGGCCGTGCTTGGCGGCATTGGCCACCGCTTCGTGGGCGACCCGTGCGAGATGGTGCATGAGCGTGCCGGACAGGCCGTCAGGGACATTGTTCGAAAAGGAAACCTCAAGATTCGCACCGGCTGCATCGGCCAGTGGGGCGAGGGCTTCCTGGAACAGGCCGGGAAGGACGCCCGGATCGGTGGGCGACGAGCGTAGGTCCCAGATCGTCTCGCGGGTTTCGCGCTGGGCGCGGTGCAGCAGGCGGCGGGCGCGCTCGATCGAGTTGCGGGCGGCATCGGGCTCGCTTCCGATACGGGCAAGGGCGGTTTCGAGTTGCAATCCCACGCCGGTCATTTCCTGTTCGAGCGAATCGTGGAGTTCGCGGGCGAGGCGGTGACGTTCTTCCTGAACTCCCGCTCGGTGCACTTGGTTCTCAATCACCTTGGTTTGGATGGCGACGCGGCGTCGCAGAGCCATCGCCCAACCGCTGACGAGCAACGCACAGCCGACCACGATGCCGAGCGCCCAGATCATCCGTCCCGTCGTCCACCACGAGGGAGAGGAGAGCACGACCACATCCTCAAGCGCGCCGATCCGGATGAAGAAAGTCTGGCTGGACTGGGGGCTGCCAATGGTTTCCGCAGGAATGTTGACGCAGATGCCGGTGAGCCGCAGACGCGCGTCGCGCACCCACTCGGACAACGGTGCCTTGGCAAGTGCAGCCGGGATGCGTGCCTCCAGCACCACATGGCCGTCGCTGAGCAGCAAACGAGTGCTGAGGGGATCGTTAAAGATGCCGATCAGTGTGGCGTCCACCTGCACCAGATCCGCATGATGGCGGGTGGTAAGCAGTTCGGCGGCGCTGGCCACCAAGGGCGCGACCGGGAGGCCCTGTTTCACCACCCGGAAGACCGCGCCGCGCAAGTCCGGTCGGAAATCCGTGACCTCCGGCCAGCCGACGGCCTCCACCACGTCGCCTGCCCTGACAGATTCCGGCGTGAAGCCTTGCGAAGTCTGCACCCACAAGCCACCACCGCCGCTTTGTTCTTCGCGCAGATAGAGTCCTTCATTGGGCAGCACCAGTGTCACGATGCCGCGAACCCGCACCCTCTGAGCGACACTTGGCGATTTCGCGCGCAGCAAGTCATCGAAATGAGTCAGAGGCAGTGCGAAAGGGTCATCCACCGCACGGGTTTCGTCCGGACTGATGAAATCCAGAGAGGGCAGATAGAGGACGCGGCGGGTCATTTGCCGCCGATCATTGACGAAGGTGCCTGCGACCGCGCGGACTTTCACCGGAATGCCGAGCATCGCCTGCGGCAACTCGCGGGGTTTGCCGGAGTCCGGCATGTAGGCGAAAAAGGTGCGACCGCTGGCTTCGACCGCCAAGGTCGCACCGCGGTAGGGCTGTGGTGGTGGCCGTAACACGCCTCGAATCTCGACCCATTGGCTATCGACAAGCGGCTCCATCAATTGGAAACCGCTCAGCACCTTGGGTTCGGGCATGTCACCGGGGCCCAGCCATTCGAGAGAGGTGGTCCTCCCCTCTGACCCGCCGATTTCAGGAAACAAACCGCCGGGCTCGGTGAAACCTTGCACACGCACCCTGGCCCCGGCGCGGATTTTCTCACCCAGTTTTTCGCCGGGCTTTAGCCTCAGCGACACCCCGCCACTGTCATCCTGCACAAAGGCTCGGCCGCTTGCCGCATCGATGTAGGTGATCACTCCCTCAATGAGAACCGGCCGTGCCTGTGCCGCCTGCTCTGCTGGCAGCGCATGAATATCCGCCGCGCGGCTGATGGGCGGTTGCGCCCCGACTGCGGATCGCAGGCAGAGCAGGATGGCAGTGGCAATCAGCAACGGGCGAATCATCGGCGACTACGGTTTTCGAGTTCCTGTAGGTGAATATCGTGGAGATCCCCGTAGTGAGAGCGCGCGCGTTTAATCTCGCCCAGCAGGATCCCGGCGCACTGAACCACGGACTTGAGCGTATAATCCATCGGGCGCGCGGCGGCTTGCTCCTTGGCCTCCATCACCACCTTCTCAATGTCTTGCAGCACGGTTTCCTGAGCAGCGAGGAGAGCGGGCACCTGGTCCAACGCCCACCAGCGGAAGCCCGGCCGCCGCAGATAAACCGGTGTGGTCCAGGCTTCGCTCCCATCCTCGCCGATCACATGCGCCGCCAGCCAGCAACCATGGCCGGGCTCTACCTCAAATTCGAGTTCAAGAGTCTCTTGTCCTGGTTTTCCCTTCACTTCCTTGAGCACCTCGCCAAAACGAACCAACCGAACGGTTTGTGGCGCGGATTTGCCTGCCAAGCCGCGTGCGGTGATGCGTGCGGTGAGTGGCGCGTCGTTCTTGAGTTCGATTTCATCGCCGGGAATGGCATCGCCGACGCGGAAATCGACCATCGGCCCGGTGGTGACGAAGGTGTGGCCGTTTTTCACCGCCTGGAACCATGCATCGGGCTCGAGCGAGCCCTTCTTGCCGGTGTGGGCATACATCCGCACGCAGCCGACGGTGCCGCCGTAGGGGGTGTCGGTGCCGGCACTGGCGGTCATTTTGTAGCCGAGGTTGAGGTAGTGGGTGATCAGCTCGGTGTTGAGCGCGGCCTGCAGGATGCTGTTGAAATCAACCAAGCCGTCTGCTGTGTAGAGCGCCATCTGGCGTTCGACGAAGAGCGCCTTGGCCCCGACGTGGGTGTGCCCGTAGAGCCCGCCCTGGCGGTGGATTTCCTCAGCCACCCAGCGTTGGTCGAGGTAGCGGTCGCGGTCGCGCACCTTGGCGGTGAGGTTGAGGCCGATGGCATGGCCGAGGATGCCGCGCGGGTCTTCCTGTCCGGGGACGATCCAATGGTTGCCGTGTTGGATGCGGAAATCCGGGCCGAAGCCGCGCTGGGCATACCAGGTGCGCATTTCATCGCCCATTTCGAGCACGTTGCAGACGCCGATGTCCGCGGCGCGGGTCCAGGCCATGAGCTTGTCCGCATCCTCGCCGCTCATGATCCTGGCATGGACGTGATCATCGCCGGCAAACCAGCCTTGTGCGGCCATGTCGACCCAGCGGTGGAGTTTCACCGTTTGACGGGTGAGCCCGCCGGGTTTCACGCTGAAGTCGAGTTTCACCGGGGCATACTCGAGGCCGCGCCAGACGTGGAGTTCCCACTCGCCGGCGGGCAGTGCCATGTCCAGCGGGCCGGGCATCACCCAGTAATGGCCGCGCCAGGGTTCCGGAATGTAGAGCATGTAGCCGCGGCCGGGGCCGTAGATCGGCAGGCTGGTGATGTCGTTCATCATCGCCCGCAGGTCCACCGCGCCGGCCGGCTCCCACAGGCGGCGCGTGTCCTTGGCGGTGAGGCGGACCATGGCGGGCACGGCGGTGCCGGATTCGTCCGTGATGTCCACCCACAGGTTCCCGCTGGGCTTGGTCTTGAAATGAAGCGTCCACCAGTGGGCGGGGGAACCAGGCTCTCTGGGTTGGAAAATGATGCGCTGGGTGCTGGTTTCACCTGCCGGGATTTCGTCGAGTTTCAGCAAGACATGGGTGGTTCCGCCGCCCACGGCCACGGTATAGGGAAGGGGATTCCGTTCGCCGGTGAAGTTCACCGTGTGCGTCGCGAATTCCTCGGGACCCTCGCCGAGGGTCACTCGGAGTGCCAAGGCTCCGAGTTGGGGATCGATCTCGATGAGACTGGATTCCGGCGTGGCCTGTTTGCGGAAATCGACGGTCTGCAAGTTGGCGAGCGATGCCGCGAGCGCCTTGCATTCCTTGCTCACGCGCCAACGCAGCCAAGCGGTCTCACGCAAGCCCGGCGCATCGGCGGCTCCCTGGTTTGCCGCTTCCAGCCAGCCGAGCGCCTCGTTGATTCGCTGCATGGACTCCATGTCCCCCTCTGGCACCAGCCCCTGCCACTGTCGGGTCAGGATCCTGGCGAAATTCTCACTGCCGTAAAGCGGTGGCTGAATCCGTGCCACATCTTCGGCCGGCACCTCCGGCACCCGTGGTTCATGAGCTTGCAGCATGGTCATCCCCAAACTCAGGACAGCGGAAAATTGAAACAAGGCGGCTTTCACAGCCACAAGATTGCTACGGCCGACACGCCAATGGCAATGCATCCCGCATCGAAAATTTCGAATCATTTTTCTTACAACCGAAAGGATAGGGTGACGCCGTGACGTTTGATGTGTAGGTTGCGCCGTCCACGAACTTCCCACGAACTTCCCAATCACCAATCATGATGCCGAATCCACCTTCCATTCCAAACTGGCGCAACAAATCCGCCGGTTTCTCTCTTGTAGAGCTGCTGGTTGTCATCGCCATCATCGCGGTGCTTGGCGCGCTGACCACCGTCGGCGTGCGCGGCATGATGGCCAGGGCCCACGAGTCCACCTGCGCCGGCAACATGCGCCAGCTAGGCGTGGCGCTCTCGTCATTTGTGGCGGAAAAAGGTGGCTATCCGAACCCCAATGTGGATCCCGCTCACTGGGATCGCATGCTTTTGCCCTATCTCGGAGACCCGACTTTTGACTTTACGAAAGGCGTGAACAACCCGATCCGGGTGGGCACCGAGGAAGCCGCCGCGCTCGGTAGCGCAGAAAAAATTCTTAAATGCCCGGCGGACAAGGTTGACCCGGGAGTCGGCCAGTTCAAAAGAAGTTATTCCCTGTGCAACTGGGCCATTAATCAATCCTCAGGCACTCCCGGCGGCTGGAGCAACGGCTTCCCGCAAATCACGAGTCCGCTGCAGAGAGTCCCGCCATCCTTGGTCACCGAACCCCACCGTGCGGTGGTGATGACCGAGTTCTGGGGGCCTGAAAAAGGACCGGCCAAACATGTGATCGGCTCGGCCAACTACAGCGTGATGTTCGGATTCAGGCCCATGCCGCAGGATTCGAATCCGGCATTCTATCATAAAACCAACCAGAATGTCCTATTTGTGGATGGCCATGTGGAAAGTATCCCGGGCAACATAACCGATGTGGAGTGGTATGCGAAAGGCTACAGCCCGCCCAAGTCTCCCACCAAGTAACCACAGCGCCGGATTATTCCCTGCTTGCGGCAAGGTCTGGTAGAGACCTTCCTCTTTTCTAAGTTATGAATCGTTCCCTTATTATCACCATGGCCGGTCTTGCCGCCAGCCTCACCGCCCATGCCGTGGAGCCGCTCAAGCAGTGGAAGGACAGCGTCCGCGTCTCGGTGGCGCAGATGAACATCACCGACAAGGACCTTGCGGACGGCAGGGACCGCGTTGATCCGCTGCTGCCATGGATGGACAAGGCGCTCGCTGAAAAGACCGACCTGCTGGTGTTTCCCGAATATCTGTTAGGTGCGTTCAAGATCGACGACGCGCTGATCACCAAGCTCCGCGCCGAAGTGAAAAAGCGCGGCATGAACGTGATCGTCGGCGGTTGGGAATACATGCCGGAAGCGGTGATCAAGCATCCGCCCGATCCGCAAACTTATGCCAACTCCGTGCTGGTGCTCGACCGCAAGGGCGAGATTGCCGGCAAGCATTGGAAAATGCACTCCGCAGTGGGTGCGGCATCGCCCTACTGCTGGCCGCCGGCGGCGGATGAACGCGGCGAGCTGACCATGATACCGGGCAAGGAGAACGGCGTGGTGGATCTCGATTTCGGACGTGTCGGCCTGCTGACGTGTTATGATGGCTACTTCCCGGAAACATTCATGATGCCCTCGCTGCGCGGCGCGGAAGTGCTCGTCTGGGTGAACTCGCGCGGCGGCATGGTGGAACCCCACATCATGCAGGCGGCGAGTTTCCAAACCACCACTCATGTCGTGTCGTCCAACACCTCCAACGGCTGCGGCTCCGCGATTGTCTCGTATCCCGGCTGGCGCGTTGATGCCTCCGCGCCGGAGCCCGGCTCCGAGAAACTCATCACCGCCACGCTGGATCTCGCGGAGCTCCGCACCCAGCGCGTCAACAGCCGCATGTTCCACCAGCGCCGCCCGGATGCCTACAAGAGCCTCACCGAAAAAAGGGAGCCATGGAAGGCTTACCCGCACATCAAACCCTTCAGTTACGACGATCCCAAGCCATGACCACCCGCCGCCAGTTTCTCGGCTCGCTCGGCATGGCTGGCGGAGTGCTTGCAGTCGCTAACCGCAGTCTCGGCCAAGAGCAAAACCAGGACGCCGTTTCCCCGAAAGGCGATCCGCTGGTCATCGCCCTGCTGCAAATGCTGCCCGATGGTGCCAACCAGCAGGCAAACCTCAAAAAGGCCGATGATTTCTGCCGCAAGGCAGCGGCAAAGGGCGCGGACATCGCCCTCATGCCGGAGATGTGGAACATCGGCTACACCGGGTATGACAAGCCGGACGCCGAAAGCACCCGCATCTGGCGAGCCCAGGCAGTGCCACGCGATGGCGAATGGGTCGGCCACTTCCGCAAGCTCGCCAAGGAGCTGAACATGGCCATCGCCGTGACCTACATGGAAACGTGGAATCCCGCGCCGCGCAACACGCTCACCTTGATCGACTGCCACGGCAATGACGTGCTCACCTATGCCAAGGTGCACCTATGCGAATTCGCCTTCGAGGCCGCACTCGCTCCCGGCGAGGGATGGAGCGCCGCGGATCTCGATACCGCCAAGGGCACGCTGCGCGTCGGATCGATGATCTGTTATGACCGCGAGTTTCCGGAGAGCGCGCGCAGCCTGATGCTCGCTGGAGCCGAGCTGGTGCTTACTCCCAATGCCTGCCCGCTCGACGCGCTGCGCATCGCCCAGTTCCAGGTGCGCGCCCATGAGAACTCGATGGCCGTGGCCATGACCAACTATCCCGCGCCCATGCACAACGGTCATTCGGTCGCCTTCGCCGGTGGCGGCGAGCCATTGGTGGATGCCGGTGAAAACGAAGGCATCGGCTATGCCAAGCTCGACATCGCCGCATTGCGCGAGTTCCGCGCCAAGTCGATCTGGGGCAATGCCTGGCGCCGCCCTGCTCATTACGGAGCACTCACCGAGGCGCACCACATTCCGGTATTCGAACGTAAGAACTTCTTCGGCAAGCCGCTTGGTTCGTCGATCTGAGGCTCCATGAAGAAAGTCAAGGCCACAACGTGGCGCGGGCATCCTGCCCGCAGCTCTCTCACTACCATATCAAAACATGTCTTCCAAAATCACAGCCATCCTCATCGGCATTGCATCCTTCGCATCTGCGGATCCGGGCATGGATTTTCCGCCCACCACTTACACGCAGGAAGTCAAACTGACTTTCCGTGATGCCGCCGCTGCGGCGCGAGCGCAAATCGCCATCGAGCCGCTATTCGACGGCCACCATCGCGCGGTTTCCTGCCGCTGGGATGACAACGCCCCATCCAATGTGGAGACCCGCCAACGCATGGAAAACAGCGGCGTGCGCGGCACTTGGTATCTCAACAACCGCCACCACGGATCGGGCTATGCCAAACCCGGCGAGGGATATGATTATCTCGAAACCGCACGCGGCCTGCTTCAGGGCGGCAATTCGATCGGCGCACACTCGCTCACCCATCCGTTTCTAACCTATTTCCACCGAAACCGGATGTTCGAGGAAACCGCCGGCTGCCGCATCGAATGGGAGGCCGCTCTCGATACGCCGGTGCTTTCCTATGCCTTCTCATTCATCGACCTCCGTGCAGAACCTGAGAAAGAACAAATCCAACTTGAAATGCTGCGCACCCTCGAACGCGCCGGTCTCTATCACACAGCCGAATATCTCGATTTTTTCAATGATCTTCCGCATGAGATGGAGCTGAGTCCCATCATGCCCACCGAGAACAACCCGGTCGATGTCTTCGCCAAAGCGGTGAAGTGGGCATACGATGACGCTCAATTGGGGAAACTCGGCCCGATGATTTCCAACTCGATGCATGCTTGGTATGGCACCAAGTATCTCGAATTCGGTTTCGATGAATTCGAACGCCGCCTTGAGGTGATGTCGTCGCTGGAGGATGTCTGGCACTGCAACCAGAACCAATACGGTGCCTACCGCCGCCAGTTCCGCGCGACAACCATCGACACCGACATCGATGGTTCCACTGTCACCGTGCGCCTCGAGCGCCCTCGTCTCACCGATCTCAACGACGCCACACCACTCACCTTGGCCGTCAAAAACGTCGCGGCGGAGGACCTTCTCAAGAT